>JAPLHX010000105.1 GCA_026389415.1 Coprothermobacterota bacterium
GTCGTAGGTGAAGAGCCATGTGTCGTTGAGGAGGTTGATGGTGCCATCATTTCCCCCGAAGAGGAGCACCCCCGAGGAGGTTTTAGCCATGGCGTGGGCATTGCGCGCGGACGGTGAGGCAGAGCCGGTGTCGAGTAGACCCCAGGTGCTGGTGCTGGCGTTGAAGAGCCAGGTGTCATTGCGGAAGGTGCCACCGCTGTCCCATCCCCCGAAAAGGAGTACATCTCCCGTGGGGAGGGTGGCCATGGCATGAAGAAAGCGCTTAGTAGGTGAAGCAGAGCCGGTGTCGAGTAGACCCCAGGTGCTGGTGCTGGCGTTGAAGAGCCAGGTGTCATTGAAGAGGCTGCTGTCGAATCCCCCGAAGAGGAGCACCCCCGAGGAGGTTTTAGCCATGGCGTGGCCCAAGCGCTTGGACGGAGAGGCAGAGCCGGTGTCGAGCAAGCCCCAGGCGTTGTTGGCGGTGTTGAACAGCCAGGTGTCGTTGCGACGGCCGCTGTCACCCAATCCCCCGAAGAGGAGCACATTCCCTCCAGGGAGCGTGGCCATAGCGTGGTACGTACGCGCGGTCGGTGAAGGAGTGAGGGGGTTGAGGTCTCTCCAACCATCCCCAGTCCCCGCCAGGGTGCGGGTAGCCGCCGGCATCCCGAGCAGCGCCCCCGTCGCGATCAACAAGGCCAGGAAGACAATCAGCGCTCGTCTCCCCAGGATGAAGCGGAAGTCTCTCACTTTTTCTCTCCCTCTCTCATCCCCTTCGGGATGCAAAGCTGATTGGGTCTTGGGGGGGGGCGAGGATCCCGGGGAAGAACTATACGGATCTCCCTGAGATTCCGTCTCTCTTGGCAACCACCGACTTCATTCTACCACCGGAAGGCGATTGTCAACGACTTTCCGCGAGGAGTCATTTATTCTCTTCTTCGCATTTCGATCTCTCCTCGATTCTCCATGGAGCTTTCTTTGTCACCCTGAGCCGTCTTTGCGAAGGGTCTGGCCGTTCGCCTCTGAACCTCAACCGCTACAGCAACATTCCTTCGCCGCGGAGTTTACCCTTGAGCGAAGCGAAGGGCTCCGGATGACAACCTCTTTTGTCACCCTGAGCCGACCACTTCCTGTCACCCTGAGCCGTCTTTGCGAAGGGTCTGGCCGTTCGCCTCTGAACCTCAACCGCTACGGCAACATTCCTTCGCCGCGGAGTTTACCCTTGAAAGCCTATCCTCGAAAGCCTGTCCTCGAACGAAGTGAAGGAAAGTGAAGGAAAGCGAAGAATTCCAGGCAAGATCCTTCGTCGCGGAGTTTACCCTTGAGCGAAGCGAAGGGCTCAGGATGACAACCTCTTTTGTCACCCTGAGGAGCGCAGCGACGAAGGGTCTGGCCGTGAGTCCGCAATGAAATGTGCCTTGAAAATGGCTATGGGAGACGCTGTAAAAGAAGCTTGTCCCCTTTTCCTCCTGATGGAAAATCCAACCGAAGTTGGCAATCTCTGCTACAGTGGTTGGCTTTCCGCCCAAATGGTGTGAAGGAAAGAGCGCGGGTCCTGAAGTTGCCGATCCAGTTCGTCCTGAGTGTAGACCAGTAGATCCAGGCCGATCGGCAAGTGGAAATAGGGAAGGAAAGTGCGGATTCGTTGGTGTGGATCGTCTAAATTACGCCCTCTTGCCACGATAATCTTCCGCTTTTTGTTTGTTGAAATAATCCGCCGGCTTTCCTTCCGCGAACCCGTTCGGGTAACGGGCCGGGATGTAGTAGGCGTCTAGCAATTGAGCGAATTCCACCAATGTCTCGGGCACGTCTATGCCTTCCAGGCAGCGCAACATGGGAGTGATGGAGTGGCCCCAGGCAATGAGTCCCCGCTGCATCAACAGCGCTTTCACAGCCTTTTCGGCCGCTTGTTGGGCGGTGAAGCAAGCCCATTCCCAATAGTCAAAGAAGATGTCGAGCTCGGCTCGGCCCAGGTCTCGTTCCGCTTGCTCCAGCCAATCTCGATAGCGATTCATTGCATATTCCCTCTTCAGATATCATCCCTGAAAACGCGCGATCTGACAAAAAAGATCCGTATAGTGACGAGTGTCGAGTACCGAATTACGAGACAACAGCAAGAACGGACAAACAAATGGGGACAAAAAAAGGGGGGCAGGCTACTTTTTCAACGGCCCTCAGAGCCATTTCCTGGAAAAAACGAGAAGCAGAGTACTCTTTCCGAGTGTCAGGGAAAGAAAGAATGGAGCGGACACTACACCTGGTGATGGGAGTTCCCGGATGATTCAGCTTAACTGATGATCTCTTCCAGACCTTGGACGAGGGCCTCGAGGTCCTCAGGAGCAAGCTGCGTGATCCGGTCGCCCAGCCGGTCCACCGAGAGGGTCCGCACCTGGCTGATTTTCACCCAAGATGCCTTCGGTAGATGGGGATCCGCCAATTCAAACGTGAGGGGAAAACCAGCCGCCTGAGGTTGGCTGGTGATGATCATGGCGATGACCGTCCCCGAACGTTGGTTGAAAACATCATGGCTGAGCACGACCACCGGCCGGCGCCCGGCTTGCTCATGCCCCTTCGTTGGGTTGAGGTCCGCCCAAAACAAGTCCCCTCTCAATACGCGGGCCATTGCCGCAGATCCTCCCCGATCCCTTCCTCGGACAGTTGTTGTTCCACCGTGGGATCCAGCTTCAGGCATTCTCTTGCCAGGCGGGTCCGGTCGAGCCGCTCTAGCTTTTCCGCCACCGCTTCTTGGATCGCTTTGCTCCTGTTGGGGAAACGATGCGCGGTGACGAGCTGGTCGATACGGCGAAGGAGCTTCTCCTCGATGGTGATCGCCACCTTTTGGGTGCTCATGATCTTGGCCTCCCATCTATATGATGATTCATCATACTACAAAGGGGATTTGTTCTGTTTTCGGGGGACGAAAGGGGAGGGCAAGTTGCCAGTGGATCGTGACGGATGAAAGGCAACCTCAAAGGGCGGCAGCGTTAATGCGCCGCAGCTTGGTCCTTCCGCCGGAAAAATCCCCAGAGCAGTCCCGCGCTGGTCAGGTAGAGGATCGCGGCCGCCAGGAACAGCCAGGTGAAGCCGAAGCCTTGCATCACCCACCCGGCAATCGGCGCGGTAAATCCCCAGGAAAGCGATCGAACGGAGGCTTGAAGCGCGGCAAAGCTAGTGCGACTCGTTTCCGGCACCAAATCCATGGAAAAGCTGTCTCCCAGCGGTCCACCCATGTTGACCAAGGCCTGGCGAAAGATGTAGGCCGTTCCCAACCAGATTGGTGCTTGGGCGAAGGCGAAAATGAGGAAGAAGGGCAGGGTCATTACTTGGGTCAGGCTAAGCGCGCCGATCCTGCCAAAACGGGCCGCCAACCAGGGACTGCCGATGGTGGTGAAGGTGGTTGCGACTGACCCCAGGGTGAAGACAAGGCCGATGGCCTGGGTGGAAAAACCGCGCGCATCCAGGAAGAGGTTGAGGAAAGGCACAAACAAACCCGCTCCGATCATGGCTATAAGAACTGTCAGCATATACTTCCACGCCTGGGGACCCAGGGAAATTCGCAGGCTGAAACCCCCTCCCCTGGGGTGACGGTAGGAGCGCAAAAAGAGAAATGGCAGGGCGGCCACGCAATAGAGGAATGCGGCCAAAACCAGGCTCCAACGGAAACCGGAGATTTCGCCAGCACCAAACATCAGCCAGCCGGGCAGCACCCCACCGAGGAGATAGCCCAAGACGCTGGCGATCCAGATCAACACGTAGTTCCAAGAAAAGAGATGGAGCCTCTCCTTTGGCGTGGAGTTTTCTACAATGAAGGGTGAGGTCAGCACCAGGAATATGGTGTAGCCGGCGCCTAGAAAAAAGGCGCAGATAATTAGGGGGATTGGGGTGGTAAAAAGCACGAACAGGCAGGTGATTCCTCCCTGCAGGAAGGTGAAGATGAACCAAGCCCATTTCCGCGGCATCCGCTCGAAGACAAACGACATCGGGATGCAGAGCAGACCTCCCGCCAGCCACACCGCGGCATTCACCCAGGAGATGGCCTCCTTGCCCAGACCGATCCGGGCCAGATAGAGGTTTAAGATCAGGAAGAAAATGGTGTAGCCCATGGCCCCGATGAAGTTGGAGGCCAGGAACAGCCAGGCATTTCGCTGGAATTGCCGCAGTGCGGCGAGCGTTTTCACGTAAGGGTCTCCCTGGGGGAACCGGCAGGCACGTTGACGGCAGCCGTTGCCGTGTCTACAATCCCCGCACCAGTTTGCGCGACAAGTCGTTCTGCGCGCGGATGATCTCCTCCAGCTCCGTCGGGGGAATGCGGGTGAACTGGCCATCGCGGATCAGGATCTCTCCGTTCACCATGGCAAAGTCGACCTGCTTGGCGTCGCAAAGGAGCAGCGCTGCCGGCGGATCGTCCAGGCCGCCGGCCATGGCCAGAGTGTCCAGCCGGACCATGATCAGGTCGGCGGCTTTGCCCACTTCCAGCGATCCGATCTCCTGTTGGCGGCCAAGCACCTCCGCCCCGCCCAGCGTCCCAATCCGCAGCATCTGGCGAGGCGTCATCGCATCCGCCCCGTAGCGCAGGCGCTGTAGCAGCAGTCCCGTCCGCAATTCAGCCAACATGTTGTTGGCATCGTTGCTGGCGCTACCGTCGATCCCGATGCTCTGCCGCACGCCGCTGCCCCACAACGGCGCCACCGGCGCCACGCCCGAGCCGAGCCTCATGTTGGAGGAAGGGCAGTAGGACATCCCTACCCTGGCGCGGCCCGCTTTAGCCTGATCTTCCTGGCTCAAGTGGATGAAGTGGGCAAACCAGACCCGGTCGCTCAACCAGCCAAGGTCTTCCATGTACTCCAGTGGCCCCCGGCCGAACTTCTCCCGGCAAAAGCGGTCCTCATCCTCGGTCTCGGCCAGGTGGGTGTGCAACAGAACGTCTTCTCGTTCGGCCAGGTCGCGGCTCTCTTTCATCAGGCGGGCGGTGACAGAGAAGGGCGAGCAGGGAGCCAGGGCGATCCGAGTCATCGCCAACGGCGAACGGTCGTGGTAGGTGCGGATCAGCCGCTCTGAATCCAGTAGGATTTCCTCCTCCCGCTGGACCACCGTGGGTGGGGGAAGGCCGCCGTCTTCGCGCGAAAGGGACATGCTGCCGCGGGTGGGGTGAAAGCGTACGCCCAGCCTGCGCGCGGCTTGGATCTGGACGTCGATCAACTGTTCGTGGCCGCGGGGGAAAATGTAGTGGTGGTCGGAAGTGGTGGTGACACCGCTTTGCAGCATCTCCAACATCGCCACCAGGCTGGACTGGTAGACCGCCTCCTCGTCGATTCGCTGCCAGCGCTCGTAGAGAAACACCAGCCAATCGAAGAGCTTGGCGCTCTGCACTTCGCGCACGTTGCGGAAGAGGGTCTGGTAGAAGTGGTGGTGGGTGTTGACGAAACCGGGCAGGGCAATCCGGTCGCGCCCGAAAACGCACGTCTCGGCAGCTTGCTCGATTTCGGGGGGAGGCTCTCCCTTTCCCACGGCCGCGATCCGTGGCCCGTCTGTGTAGAGGTAGCCTCCACTGGTTTCGCTTTGCTCCCGGTCGAGCGTGACGAGGAAGGAAATATCACGAATCAGCGTCTTCATTTCGTCTCCTTTGCCCCCCGATCTTTCGCGTGGGCCACAAACATTTTAGCGCATGGCGGGCATGGAAGAATCAGCACCAAAAGAAAAGGGGACGGGTCTGCCGGCTTACCCTCTTGCCGTCATATTTGAAACCGTTTCTCCTTCCAGTCTCCGATCGGCTCCCGCAGCATTCCATCGGATTCGACAAGCCGATCCTTCGCGGCTGCGCCGGCATGACAGGCTGCGCCGGACCGCGGGGTATTCCCGGCTCCGTGGTTTGCCGCCCGTTGGTTTTCCCTAGATGGGGCCACTAGAACCGGACTGCTTCGTTGTACCCCAAGAAGCTCTGTCAACCCGTTCCGACGGCACCGGCTGTCAGGAATAATTAGTGGCTGTCCCCAATGATCTGAATGATCTGTATTTCCCAATGATCTGTATTTTGTCATCCTGAGCCCTTCGCTTCGCTCAAGGGTAAACTCCGCAACGAAGGAATCTTGCCCTGGGAAAGCTTGGGACTAGGTCTTTACATATGGCACAGTTCCGTTCCCCGGTTTCTAAGCATAATTAGTGGCTGTCCCCAATTATCTGCTTCTTGTTAATCGCAGAGGATAGATTCAGGAATCTTCCCTTGGCAGAGTGACTTAACTATCGCGACTCGGCCAGGAAGCGAGAGAAGAGAGACAACTCCTCGCGAAGTAGAGGAAGAACTTGCGAAATTTTTACTACTAGGCGTTGCATCTGGTTTGGATCGAGCTGGAATGGATAGATATGGCGCACTACATGACGAAACTCACGGAGTTCATCGAGCATCTCCCGGCATTCCTGAGAGATCACGGCTGGCCGTTGCGATGGCAACTCCATGGCCATCTGCAGCAAGAGAAGCTTGTGACTGTTTCCTCCCTGAGGCACCCCGTCATCGATATAGGTCGCGATCCATAGGAATAGCTGCTCGATCCCCTCATAGAAACCATGGATGTTAAGGGCAATACCGTCCAGGTAGAGGTCGTCACTCGTGGTGAGGTATCCCTGCCATGCTTTCTGAGCCCGTTGATGTGCGAAATCCAAGTTCTCGAGTTGCTGCTCGATCCGTTGACCGGCCTTGGTATTGAGTTCGTTCATAGGAGGATCCCTTCTTGCTCGATCCGCTCGCGTAGCTTGGGTTGACAGAATTCAACCGCCACCAGATCCACCGGGAAGTCGCTGGCTTCTTGCACCGCGCTTGTCGCTTGGAGGAAGCGGTCAGAAGCGATCCCCCACGCTGCCAGATCGATATCCGACCATGAGCCAAACCACTCCTGGCGCGTGATTGAACCGAAAACACACACTCGCTGGGCACCAAATTCCTGGTACAAGAGCTGTGCGAGGGCTTTGGCTTGTTGCGTTGCTTTCCGCCAACGCGCCGCAAAGAGTAAAAGATCATCTTCGGTGAACCGAAGAGGGCGATATTGTCTCCACTCTTCGGGAGTCATCTGGGCGGCTGTGCGTGCCATCACCTCTCCTCCTTTCAACCGTGCGAACTGTTTCTCTGCAACCATTATAGCGGAGTTGCTCACTATGTGTCCCCCATGCTGATTCAATGGTCATCCATCATAAGAGTCGAACTGCAAGGATGGGGGGGAAGGAGGGTGCGAGCCCTCCTTTTTCAGATGGGAAGACCTTCGCCGCTTCAGGCTTCCCAGTTGCGCATCAACTTGGCCAGGCTTCCTTGGCCGCGCAGGGAGATGAGCAGGAGGAGGGGCGTCACCAGGAAGGGGAGGTCAATCCCCCAGACCAAGCAAGCCGGTTGGCAGATCGGGGACCGGGTTCGCGTTCAGCTTGGAACCGGCACGCCGACCGTCGTCCCCTTCGAGCACACCTACGGGGACGTGCCGGAGGGATCGCCGCTGATTTTCCAGGCCTCCACCGGCTTCCTCGAGCTGTCCATCAACATGGGCAACATGAAAGAGGCCTTAAGCGCCGAGATTGGCGCTCCGGTGGTGCTGGAGAAAGCGCCATAGCGTAACGCAACGGGAGTTCGCGCACAGCTCGGCTGACTCCGGAATCGGCGGCACCGCCTTCTGGCTCCATCCGGCTCCCCGATTTCAAGCTCGTTGGTTTTCCCTAGATGGGGCTACTAGAACCGGACTGCTTCGTTGTACCCCAAGAAGCTCTACCAAACTGTTCTGACGGCACCGGCTGTCAGGAATAACTAAGCATAATTAGTGGCTGTCCCCAATGATCTGAATGATCTGTATTTTGTCATCCTGAGGC
>JAPLHX010000282.1 GCA_026389415.1 Coprothermobacterota bacterium
GTTCCGTCCGCACTTGGAATTCCATACTACAGAGAGTAATGCAGAAAGGAGGTACTGACCACATTCAAACCAGAATCACACAGAGCAGAACTATTAGAAGGCTAAGAAGGCGGACCAAAATTGAAAAGAAGGAGAAATAAGGTAATGGGCAAAAAAGTATTGGTCTTGATAGTAACCTTGGGACTCTTCGCCACGATTCTTGCTGGATGCGGGGGTGGACAAACGCCTACCCCAACCGCTTCCTCGGCATCTCCCACCCCGACCCCGACCCCGACCCCAACAAGCAGCAAGCTCACGCTTGCAGCGATCTTGTACGGCCATGCCAACGAGGGAACCTGGGACCCTGCTGGATATCAGGGTTTGTTGACGGTGCAAAAGGAGATACCCTTCGAATTGAGTTTAAGTGAAGCGGTTAGTTCCCAGGATGCAGAGAAGGCGATCCGTGATTGG
This sequence comes from Coprothermobacterota bacterium, assembly GCA_026389415.1. GTDB lineage: Bacteria > Caldisericota > JANLFM01 > JANLFM01 > JANLFM01 > JAPLHX01. The sequence continues at coordinate 451 of JAPLHX010000282.1, forward strand.
GCTGCTCGCGGCACGAGTATTGTATTCGCGCACAGCGATACTTACACGGACCAGTTGATAACAGTAGCCGCCAATTTCCCGAACATATTCTTCGTTGGTGAGTTCGGTATCGATCCGGCCGTGAAAGCAAGCGAGCCTGACCAGGCGAAATACCAAAAGGCCAACGCACCCAAGAATCTGGTGTTCCTTGGCGATACTCCCGAGGACGGCAACTATGTCGCCGGATATGCTGCGGCGTTAGCCAGCAAGTCGGGAAAAGTCGGGATTTTACAACCATTTGAGTCCGGCACGATGAACCGGTACACTAATGCCTTCATCTTCGGGGCTCGGGCTGCCAAGGCAGACATCGAAATCCTGATCGTCTATGTGGGCGACTATCTTGCGCCGGCGGAAACTCGCGATGGCATCAAAAGTATGGCACAGCAAGGAGCAGACGTGATCTTCACGGAGTTGGACGACAACTCTTCCATCCTGGAATGTGCCGCCAATAACATTCAATGCATTGCGATGTACGTCGATAAGCGCGATCTGGATCCCAAGACAGTGCTCACTTCGGTTGTGCAAGATTGGTCTGTGCAGTTGAAGGGTGCCATCGAGGCTGTGCAAAAAGGTACCTGGACTGCTTTCAGGGACAAGAACTACTTCCAACCTCAGAGTTTGGCCGCTGGTTCCGTCCATCTTGGCGCTTGGGGCGATGCTGCCACAGCAGAGCTCAAAACGGCAGTATCAGCGATAGAGGCGAAGATCAAGTCCGGCGAGATCGTGGTTCCCATGGACGATTCCAAGCCGCTCTCGACCACACCATAAAACTGCAATTGGATAACTGATTTTTTCAAAACCTTGCTATTGTCAGAATGGCAGTTGTAATACAGAAACTCAGCCAGTCGATAGGAAGTATTACGAGCAAAGAGCATTGATGGAATATCTACCGGCCCTCTGGAAGCCAAAGGCCCCTCGCAGGGGCCTTTGGCAAGGGCGGGTAGATATCGGAAAACCCAACATAGAAGAGGTGAAAATTATGAAAGCAGCAAGGCTGTACCCTGGAGAATCAAAGCTTCGCATTGACGAAGTCGAGAAACCAAAGCTGGAAAAAGGTTACGCAATAATCAAAGTAAGGGCCGCGGGCGTTTGTGCGACTGAAACGCATTTTGTCGAGGGACTAATTCCCGTCGGCAATCCCCTGGTTCTGGGCCATGAAATTGCCGGGGATATCGAACAAATCGACCCTAACGCTAAAACGGATCTCAAGCTATGTGACCGCGTCGCCGTCTATAACATGATGAGTTGCGGCAGTTGTTTCAATTGCCGTAACGACATGGAAAATATGTGCACACAGGCCGCTGGACAGCTCGGTTTCAACGCTGACGGAGGATTCCAAGAATATGTCGCTGTCCCCATCCGCTCACTTGTTAGTCTGCCGCAGAACGTTTCCTACGAAGAAGGCGCAGTTCACGCTTGCTCGGGAATGACAGCGGTTCATTCCACCCGATTGGCCGGGACCAAACTCGGTGATCTAGTTGGTGTTCATGGTGTAGGTGGAGTAGGACTGATGTGCATCCAAGTAGCCAAAATCTGTGGCGCTAAAGTGATCGCAATCGCAGACTCCGAGGAAAAGGCTGCACTTGCGAAGGAAGTGGGAGCAGATGAAGCCATCGTTTGCATCGATTATTCCATTTTGGTCGAGCAGATCAACAAAGCAACCAACGGCGCCGGTCTGGATGTCATTTACGATTTGGTGGGAAGTACCGTGGGATGGAATGCGATGATCGATTCTGTAGCTTGTCGTGGACGATTGGTCATCATCGGCTATCGTAAAGAAGACCTGCTCAATTTTCATCCCGTGGGTTTATTGCTGAAAGAAGGGCAAATCCTGACATCTGTTGCCGGCTGCAAGAGAGACTTGGAGCTTTCTCTGCGCTATGCCAATGAAGGACGAATTTCCACCATTGTGGCGGACCGGATTCCCTTGGAGAAGGTCAACGAGGCGATCCAGCTGATCATCGACAGGAAAGTAAAGGGCAGAAGCGTTATTGTATCTTAGACCCAATATACGCTGACCTCACTGGAATTCAGCCATCACAACACAGAATGCTCATTATAGCTGAACAAAGACAGGAACTGAGTTGTTTTGGTTTGGATCTTAAGCGCGACAAGGAGAAATTATGAGAAAAGAAGTACCGGAACAAGTATCGCAAACTGAGATCGTCTTCAAAGTTGAAGAAATTGAGCCAATTCTCAGTCCGCCGAATATGAAGGTAGCACCCTGGGTACCCATGTACTGCGATCTGAAGCAAAAAGACGGCAGCAAGAAGACGATGCTGATCCGTTCGATCGAACGCGAGGAGATCCCTGCCGTGCTCCCCTACATCAAGCGTTACATGGATGTGGACCGCGACCTCTATGACGTAGTGGGTGCTCGGGTGTACGCGGAATTGCTCGCGTTGTGGCGGAATCGGATCAAAGACGAATATTTCCTGATTGGACAGGTGGACGGAGTCCTTGCAGGGATCGCTAATGGCCGACTGCTGAACGAAAAAATCAACATCAGTCTTCATACTATGGCCTTCATGCGAGGGATGAACGCGGGAGCTGTTCTCTACTATGCCAAATGTGTGTACTGCTTTGAAATCCTGAACCAAGAAGAATTCTGGGCGACATACGAGAGCTACAATGGCTGGAAACGTTGGGGCATCGGAATGGCGCTACCCACCTATCCCTATCCGGATGTGCAACACGAACTGGGCGGAGCCCGCGTATTCTACCTAACCCGCAAATATTGGGACGCCTCTATCCCCGATCAAAATGCTGGGAGAACCAAGCATTTTGATTCAAAAGCAATATGGAGGACAGCAATGGACGAATCGATCAAACAACTTGCAGAGAAAAAAGCCAAAATCGCGGAAGGTATGGGGGTAAAAGCAGAGGAAAGCCGTCATAGTAAGGGCCAACTAACCGCACGCGAGCGGATCGAGCTTTTGACTGATGCAGGGTCTTTCCAAGAACTGGATGCCTTTGTTAAAACCCGGTCCACTTATTTTGGCTTGGACAAGAAGGAAATTCCAGCCGAAGGCGTGATTACCGGATTGGGACTGGTCAACGGACGGCGCGTGGCCATCTCTGCCCAGGATTTCAGCGTTTTGGGTGGCTCTGTAGGAGAAATGCACGCCCTTAAAATCATGAATGTGCAAGATCTGGCCGTCAAAATGGGAATCCCCTTCCTTTCCTTAAATGATTCAGGCGGTGCCCGCATCCAGGAAGGAATTGACTCGCTAATGGGCATTGCCGAGGTGATGCGAAGAAACAGCCTGGCTTCTGGAGTGATCCCACAAATTGCCATGGTGCTGGGTCCCGTAGCGGCAGGATCGGCTTATTCGCCAGCCCTAATGGATTTTGTGATCATGACGGAAATCGCCACCATGTACATCACCGGACCGGATGTATTGGAATTAGTGACTGGGCAAAAAGTATCCCACGAGCAACTGGGAGGAGGTGTCGTACACAATCAGCTCAGCGGCGTTGCCCACTTCTTATCAAAAGACGACCGTGCGGCACTCGAGTTGCTGAAGAAGCTCCTTTCCTTTCTACCAGACAATTACCTGCAGGAACCTCGGGCGATTGCCAATCAAGACCCTCTGGATCGCGAGGATGAATCACTGCGGCAGATCGTACCTGCCAATCCGGCAAAATCGTATGATGTCAAGCAAGTGATCCAGCGGTTTGTCGATTTAGGGGATTTCCTGGAAGTTCATTCGCTGTTTGCTCCGAATACAGTGGTTGGCTTTGCCCGCCTGGGCGGCCGGTCTATTGGCATTGTGGCAAATCAGACCCAATATCGGGCCGGCGCCATAGACATCGACGGGTCCGATAAAATTGCCCGCTTTGTCCGCTTCTGCGATTGCTTTAACATCCCCTTGATCACGATGGTCGATACCCCTGGGTTCTTCCCGGGTATCGAGCAGGAACACGGTGGAATCATCCGGCATGGCGCAAAGGTGCTCTTTGCCTACACGGAAGCCACCGTGCCCAAGATAACGTTAATCCTGCGCAAAGCCTACGGTGGTGCCTATATCGCCATGTGTTCCAAGCATCTTGGCGGGGATCTCTCTTTCGCCTATCCCACAGCAGCAGTCGCTGTGATGGGTGCGGAGGGAGCAGCCAACATTTGCTTCCGTAAGGAAATCAGCGAAGCTGATAATCCCGCCCAGGCCAGGCAGGAAAAGATCGAGCAGTACCGAGATCAGTTTTCCAATCCTTACCGGGCCGCCGAGCGCAGCTACGTAGACGATGTGATCGACCCGAAAGACACTCGCTCCGTTCTGGCGCACGCCTTGGAATTCCTACGGACCAAGAGCGTGGAAGCCCCCGATAAGAAACACAGCAACATGCCGTTATAGAGGGAGGAAAACAATGGAATTCGTAACATTCTGGGATGGGGTCAAACTCTCACTGATCGGTATGGTAAGTGTGTTCGCGGTTCTAGCTCTTCTTGGCTTCATCCTCACTTTGTTCCGGTGGATTTTCTACCGGCCGCAAAGCAAGGCCCTACTCGAATCAGCCGAAGGAACGACCGCCCCAATTGCAGCGGATCCCCGCGGAAAAAAGAGGAAAGCAGCAGCCGTCATGGCTGCTGTCACCGCCATCCTCGATCAGGAAGACCGAATCGAAACGGAGACATCAAGCGAAACACCCGTTTCCAAACCTCGCCGCAAGGCTTTCAAAATCATAAAAATGGAGCGATGGAACCATGATTAGAAAATTCAGAGTCAAGGTAGAAGATGAAACCTTCCAAATTGAGGTGGAGGAAATTGGCGCGATCGGGAATCCATTCTCGGTGACGGCGCCGATTGAGGAAATCGCTGCACCAGTATATAGAGTAGAGGCACAACCCAAATCAGTCAAAGTTGCGGCAGCGTTGGGAATTATAACGGCTCCTCTGCCTGGCAAGGTATCTTCGCTTGAGGTGAAGCCGGGCGATGTGCTGAAGCGGGGTGACCTCCTGCTATTGATCGAGGCGATGAAGATGGAAAACGAAATGTTTGCTCCTTATGACTGCACCATCAAGCAAGCGTATGTGACCGTTGGTCAGATGGTGGAGACGGGAGACCGGTTGTTGGAGATCGGGTAGGTCAAAATGGACGCCATTATCAGATTGCTGCAGATCACCGGCTTTTCCCAGATCTCCTGGCAACAAGCGGTGATGATCGGGGTCGGCTTGCTCTTCGTGTTTCTGGCAATCTTCAAAAAGACTGAACCCCTTCTGTTATTGCCGATAGGTTTTGGTTGTGTTCTGGCCAATCTCCCCGTCACCGGAATCACCGACCCTCCCAACGGCATCATCTATCTGTTGCTGCATTACGGAGTGGAGACAGAATTTTTCCCGTTGCTGATCTTCCTCGGCCTGGGGGCGATGACCGACTTCGGCCCGTTAATCGCTAACCCCTGGACCATCCTGATGGGAGCGGCCGCCCAACTGGGCGTGTTCGTAGCCATGTTGTTCGCCCAGTTGATGGGTTTTTCCATCCAGGAGGCGGCCTCCATCGGCATCATCGGGGGCGCGGACGGTCCCACCACCATCTATACGGCGGTGGCGCTGGCTCCCCATCTGCTTGGTACGGTAGCCTTAGCGGCCTATACCTATATGTCACTGGTACCGATCATCCAACCTCCGATCATGCGTTTGCTCACCACCAAGAAGGAGCGCTCTGTGGTGATGGCCCAATTGCGACCTGTCTCAAAAGTAGAAAAGGTTCTGTTTCCGATTGTAGTGGCGATTGTGGTCAGTCTGATCTTCCCGGCTGTCGGCCCACTGATCGGGATGTTCATGCTGGGCAATCTGTTCCGCGAGGCAGGGGTGGTGGAACGTCTGGCCAACACCGCCGCCAACGACCTGATCAACGTCGTGACCATCTTTCTGGCGACAAGTGTAGGCGCCACCATGCAGGGGAATATCTTCCTGACTACCAAAACGCTGGGCATTGTCCTCCTTGGCCTGATCGCATTCGCTTTCAGCACTGTTGGCGGTGTGTTGCTCGGAAAGGTATTTTATCTGGTGACTCGGGGGAAGGTGAACCCCCTGATCGGATCCGCCGGCGTATCCGCTGTACCGATGGCGGCTCGGGTATCGCAACGAATGGGACAAAAAGAGAACCCCGGAAACTTCCTGCTGATGCACGCGATGGGTCCCAATGTGGCTGGCGTGATAGGCACGGCCGTAGCGGCTGGGGTCTTTCTAGCTCTTCTCGGCAAATAATCCTCAACCCCAGTTTGTAGCCAGTGATCATGGAGTTTGCTCCATGATCACTGGCGATATCCAGGATTCTACGCTGGCCGGAGTTTTCCTCTTTGGTAGAGAAATCGTAGAATGGACTTTGGTAGAGAAATCGTAGAATGGACCGTCGATAAAATAGATTGCGCGGATACCCTGGAGGATGTCAGTTCCGCGCAAGTCACGGATAAGGAGAGAGCATGGATCGTATTCAGGAGAAACTGGCTGCTTTTGGCGAGCGGAAGAGGCAAGTGGTAGACCCTGGCCTTTATTTCTATCTACGCACGGTGGATCAGCTGGACGGAGCCCATGTCTGGACCGGTGGGAAGCGGATGCTGATGTTGGCTTCCTACTCCTATCTCGGCCTGATCGGTCATCCCAAAATCAATGCGGCTGCGCGCCAAGCGTTGGAAAAATACGGCACGGGCACGCACGGCGTGCGTATTCTGGCCGGCACCTTACCTGTGCACGTGGAATTGGAGGAAGAGATTGCCCGCTTCAAGGGAACCGAAGCGGCCATCGCCTATGCCTCTGGTTACGGAACCAACCTTTCTACTATTTCCACTCTCCTGGGTCGCAACGACATCGTAATCTGCGACAAGATCAATCACGCTTCCATCGTCGACGGTTGCCTGCTTTCAGGAGCGAAGCTCCTTCGTTTTCAGCATAACGATATGAATAGCTTGCGAGAACAGTTGGAGAAGGTCAAAGACGAGGATGGTGGCAAGTTGGTCGTGGTGGATGCCGTTTTCTCGATGGATGGAGACGTGACCCCACTGCCGGAAGTGGTAGATCTTTGTCGCGAGTACAACACGTGGCTGATGGTGGACGAAGCGCATTCTTTGGGAGTGTTGGGCAAGACCGGTCATGGCATCGAGGAACACTTCGGTTTGCATGACGCGATTCCAGTCAACATGGGCACCTTGTCCAAGACGATTCCTGCTGTAGGCGGGTATATTGCCGGCTCCCGCGAGTTGATTGACTTCCTCAAGCACAATGCCCGCGCCTTCGTATTCTCCGCGGCGTTGCCCCCACCGGCGGCGGCGGCGGCTCGTGCGGCCTTTCAGGTGATTGAGGAAGAACCCTGGCGGGTGGGAAAGGTGCAGGAAAACGCTCGCTTGTTCAAAGAGGGTTTGGAAAGCTTAGGATTCTCCACCTTTAACTCCCAAACACCGGTCGTACCCATCCTGATCGGTGACGAAGATACGACCCTGCGGGTAACTCGTTTCTGCCAGGACCAAGGTCTTTTCGTACTACCCGTCCTGTCCCCTGCCGTGCCGCCGTTGACCGCCCGCCTCCGCACTACGGTGACCTCCCTCCATTCTTCCAAGGACATCGCTTTCGCGTTAGATGTTCTATCCCGCGCCAAGAAAATCTTCAACTTGTAAGGAGAGAGATGAGCGTTCGCGTTCGATTTGCCCCCAGTCCCACGGGAGAACTTCACATCGGTGGACTCCGCACTGCCCTGTTCAATTTCCTGCTGGCCCGAAAACACAGTGGAACTTTCATCTTGCGGATCGAGGACACCGACCGCAAACGGTTCGATCAACATTCGGCCGACCACATTCAGCAGGCTTTGCGCTGGGCCGGCCTCGATTGGGACGAGGGACCGATCTTTCAATCGCAGCGGATCGAGATCTATCAAAAATATAGCCAAGAGCTGGTGGATCGGGGAGCGGCCTACCCCTGTTTCTGTACCCCCGAACGGCTGGAACAGATGCGCAAGGCGCAGGAAGCGCAAAAGTTGCCACCTCGTTACGACCGGCGCTGCCGAGCTCTTTCCCCGCGGGAGCGTAACCAATTTCTAGTGGAAGGATACCCCCACACCATCCGCATGATGGTGCCGGAAGGAACTACCTCCTTTCACGATATCGTGTATGGTAACATCACAGTGCGCAACCAAGAGCTAGACGACCAAGTCTTGATGCGGTCAGACGGATACCCCACCTATCACCTGGGCCACTTGGTGGACGACCACTTGATGCAGATCACACAGGTCATTCGAGGTGAAGAATGGTTGCCCTCCACACCCAAGCACGTCATCCTCTATCATGCCTTCGGTTGGGAAATACCCCAGCTTTGCCACGTGCCGAACATCCTGGCCGGGCGAGGACAGGGGAAACTGTCAAAACGGCATGGCGCTGTGTCGGTGATCGCTTACATGCAGGAAGGATACCTGCCGCAGGCCGTCATTAACTTCCTGGCGTTACTAGGGTGGTCGCCAGGAAACGACCAGGAAATTTTCACAATGGAGGAGTTGATCCAGGCATTTTCCTTGGAGCGAGTTGCCCACACCGGCGCCATCTTCAACCGGGAAAAACTGAACTTCACCAACGGATACTACATCCGGCAAACGCCCTTGGCTGAATTGGCTTGCCAAATCAAACCCTACCTTGTGCAGGCCGGGCAGATCTCTGCGGAAGATACTATACAGCAGCCGTTCCTGCTGCAAGCTTTGCAAACCGTACAGGAACGGATGAAAACATTATCGGAAGCGCCGGACCTCCTCTCTTTCTACTTCAACCCGCCGGAAGTACCCGCCTCCCTTCTGGTGCCTAAGAAGTCTACAATGGAAGAGATCCGCGCCTCTTTGGCTGGCGCGATCTCGCTGCTTTCCACCATCGAGGATTTCACGGCTCCGGTATTAGAGAAAGCATTACGCCAGTATACTGTAGAAAACGGATTGGCCACTGCACGAGTTCTCTGGCCGATCCGGGCCGCGCTGACCGGAAAAGAGGCCTCACCCGGCGCCTTCGAGGTGCTGCAGGTGCTGGGAAAAGATGAAAGCCTGCGTCGTTTGGAGAAGGCCCTGACGGTACTGGATTCCCCAAAGACTCTGGATTAGCGGGTGGTGCGACTCCGGCAGACAAGTCTTCTACCCGTGATTACCGCTAGGGGCTCTGGGGTTTTTCTTCCAATCCAGCGGAAGGGAATGGCCGATTCTCGGGGGGAAGACGTGCACTTTCATGACTGGCGGTTTCTGAGCTGATGCTTAGTTGGTTGATGAGTGCTCAGTTCCGGCCATGGAGTTGACATCCGGGATGGGTTCACGAGCCTGGGGAGCGAACGGGATGCTTCTCCTGGCAGCCCTGCTCTGGGGTTTAGGGTTCGTCGCCCAGCGCGCCGGAGCCGAATTCGTCAGTCCCTTCTGGTTCAATACCATCCGCTTTGGCATCGGCACCCTGGCTCTAGTACCTGCCATCTTGCTGCGGCCGCGGCCGTTGGGGAAACGTCCGCTGAAATTGCATTGGGGTGGGGGCGTATTGCTGGGCCTGCTGGTGGCTTCAGCCGTCGGTTTTCAGCAGTTTGGCATGCAGACGACGACGGCCGGTAAAGCCGGTTTCATCGTGGGGATGTACATGGTCTTGGTTCCCCTGTTGGGTATGGTGCTCGGCCATCGGCCAGGATGGGGGAGTTGGCTGGGCGTACTGGTCAGCGCGATCGGCTTGTATTTTCTCTCCGTGCAGAGTGATTTCCGCATAGATCCTGGAGATTTGCTGTTGCTGGCGAGCGCCGGCATCTATGCCGTACAGGTTCTGCTCGTTGCTTGGCTTTCTCCTCAGGTAGACGCCCTCTGGCTGGCTTGGGTGGAATTTGCCACGTGCATGGTAGCCAGCCTGGTCTGCGCTCTAATTTTCGAACCGTTTCCCTGGCCGGGAGTACAAATGGCCTGGTTTCCATTGTTATACTCTGGCCTCGGTGCCGTAGCTATTGCCTTCACCCTGCAAATCCTGGGACAGCGAAACGCCAATCCCACGAATGCCTCGATCATCATGAACCTGGAATCCGTATTTGCCGCGGTGGGTGGATGGCTGATCCTGGGCGAAATCTTGAGCAGCCGATCACTGTTGGGCGGGGCATTGATGTTCGTGGGAGTCTTCCTAGCACGATTGAAACCGTAACGGGTGATGCGGTAAGCGATCCAAATGGTGCCGGACAAGTCATTGACACTGATCGATAGGAATTTTAAGATGTATTTTGTATACTGTATTCTACTGATGAGCAACTACCGCATCACTCTAGTTGGTAGCTTCAATCTAAGGAAAGGAAAGAAATGAAAACCAGTGCTCCTCCAATCAAGGTTTTTTTCAGTGTTCCCACGATTACGAAGGGACAATTCCAGGAAATCATGGTAGATAGCGATTCTGCGACCGTGGAATCCGTGCTGAAAAAGCTGGCCGAAGACAGTACAGTACCCGTTTCCATCTTCCTGGAATCCGGTCAATGGAAAAAGGACTATATCATCATTGTAAACGGTACAATCACCAGGGATCCCAGCGTCGGTTTGAAAGATCAGGATCGCGTTCTGATAACCACCATGATGGGTGGTGGTTGATTGAAGAGCCAACCGGATGACCAAAATCTCAACTCTATTTCTCGGAGGACATTGAAATGATCTACAAATTGCTAGAGATTGATCTGACTACAAATACTGTAAACACCACCGAAATTCCCAGAGCCACGATCGAGAAATACCTCGGCGGACGCGGCCTGGGAGCAAAGTTGCTGTTGGATTATTTACCGGCGAAGACCGATCCTTTGGGACCGGAAAACGTCATGATCTGGCTTACGGGTCCTTTGACGGGCAGTCTGGCTCCGGGCTGTACAAAACACGCCGTCATTACCAAATCACCCCAGTCGAACGGTTTCGTGGACAGCTACTCCAGCGGCGGGGTTGGTTTCAACCTGGCGTATGCCGGCTATTACGGTCTAGTCGTTCGCGGTAAAGCGAAAACCCCTTCCTACATTTACGTCCGAGACGATCAGGTAGAAATTCGAGATGCTGCTCATCTCTGGGGTCTCGATTCCTTTGAAGCTTCTTCACGGCTGCTAAAGGAACTCGGCGAAGCGGGCTTCGGACATGCCGTGATCGGACCCGCCGGTGAGAACCTGGTAAAGTTCGCCTGCATCAACAATGACTTTTTCCGTCAGGCAGCCAGGGGCGGCGTAGGAGCAGTGATGGGCTCGAAGAATCTCAAGGCTTTGGTGGTGAAGGGCACGGGCAGCGTTCCCTGCCGTGACATCAAGGGTTTCTTGCGGCTTCATCACGAAAAGATGGCAGCGGCTCGGACCAGTTGGGGCGCTGTGGCACATAAGAGAGCCGGAACCGCTACTACGTTCGATGCGACGCAAGAGGCAGGCATGCTGCCCACTAAGAACTTCCAGTTTGGAACGTTTGCTCCTGCGGCCGGAAACCTCGATTCTGCCGGAGTTGTCAAGAAGTCGAAGGGCTCCGTCTCTTGTTTGGGTTGCACGGTACCCTGCGGCAAAATTCTGGAATGTGTCAATTCGAACCAGACTGTATTTCGGTTGGAGGGACCCGAGTATGAGACCACGGGATTACTGGGTACCAACCTGGGCATCAGCAGCATGGATGCGGTAGCAGAAGCCAATATGATCTGTGACAAGCTTGGAATAGACACAATGTCCGCCGGCGCCGCAATCAGTTTTCTGATGGAGGCCTTCCAAAAAGGAATGATCCCCAGTGAGTTCACCGAGCAAGCGGGGATCGCGTTCGGCGATGTAGCCGGGACCTTCAAGCTATTGTCGGATATTGCTTACCGTAAGGGCATCGGCGCCTGGGCCGCAGAGGGGGTTGCTTATTTGGCCGAGAAAATTGGACAGAACTCCAGCCACTTTGCCATGCACTCCAAGGGTCTGGGTTTCCCGGCCTACGACCCCAGACGGGCCTTTGGCGCTGGCTTGGCATATGCAGTGTCTCCCAGGGGAGCCTGCCATCGACGGGCGTGGCCTCCTGCGCTGGAAGTCTTTGGAGACTTGCCGCCCTATACGCCGGTTGGAAAGGGAGAAGCCATCAAAGGGCTTTATGATGAACGCAATATCCTGCATTCTCTGGTTGCCTGCGACTTCCAAAGCTTTGCAGTGCCCGTTTCCCTGGCAGAATTCAATCAGTACTTGCAACTGGTTACGGATCTTGAGTTTTCCGAAGAAGAGCTTCAGCACATTGCAGATCGAATCGAAACAGCGATCCGGCTGTTTAATGCCCGCGAGGGTTTGTCCCGCAAGGACGACACTCTCCCCGGTCGCGTGTTGGATGATCCGATGCCGGACGGGCCTGCCCAAGGGCAATACATTACCCAGGCGGGGTTGGACCGCATGCTGGATGATTACTATATCAGCCGAGGATGGGATAAAAATGGAATCCCGACCCAGGAAACTTTGAAAAAATACGCGATAGAAGAGGGGCTGCGGTGAAACTGCAATTCATTCAGAAGGAATGTGTCGGTTGTGAGGAGTGTTCTCTAATTTGCACGCTCGTGCACGAAGGAGTCACCGGGCTGGAGCAAGCCAGGATCAAGATCACCAGGAACTACCCTTCCCTATTAGATCCATTGTTCAAAGCCTTTTTTTGCCGGGACTGCAACAATGCCAAGTGCATCGAAGCCTGTCCAACCCTTGCCCTGA
>JAPLHX010000077.1 GCA_026389415.1 Coprothermobacterota bacterium
TTTGAAAAGGCGCCTGTCCCCTTTTTGAAGTAGCCTTTAGCTGACTCTCGAAACTCGCAACTGACTTGGCCTTTTCGTTTGTTGATAATTCGCAACTCACAACTCGAAACTGTCTATGCTTTGCCGTTATCTCGTAATTCGTCACTCGCAACTGCCCAATTGCCATGCCTCGCAACTCGTCACTATCTCGCTTCCCTCGATGATTTGCTTGACATACCGATATATCGGTTATATATTGCATCTAAAACACCGGTATATCGGTAGGTGATGTCATGCAATCGGCGAAGCTGTTTGAAATCCTCTCGAATTACAACCGCTTCTGGTTGTCCGGCCACATCGAGGCGGGTATAGAACGCGATATCCTGCCGGCATGTCTCCGGCAGGTGGATTCCAAGGAAGTGGTTGTCATCAAGGGGGTGAGGCGCTGTGGCAAATCTACCCTCATGGCCCAGATCATTGGGGCGCTGCTGGCGCAGGGAAAAAGGCCGACGGCCATCCTGAGGGTCAACCTGGAGGAACCCCTCTTTTCGTCTGAGTACACCATCGACTTGCTGGAGCAGATCTACCGCCTCTGGCGAGAGCGGGTGCAACCCCAGGGCCGCTGCCTGCTCTTTCTGGACGAGGTTCAGAATATCCCGGGTTGGGAAGTCTGGGTGCGGGGTCGCACCGATACGGAAGATCTTAAAGTCTTCGTCACCGGTTCTTCGTCTCAGTTGCTATCCCGCGAGGTTGGCACCAAGCTCACCGGCAGGCAGGTATCCTTCGAGGTTTTTCCCCTCTCGTTTCCCGAGTATCTCCGTTTCAAGGGGATGGGAACGATCACCCCCCTGGAGTATGAGGCAGGCAAGGCCGCCATTCGCCGGCACTTTGCCGACTACCTCCAGTACGGCGGGTTCCCCGAGGTGGTCCTTACGGAAACAGTGGAAGACAAGGAATTGCTGCTGAAAAGCTATTTCGAGGATTTACTTTACCGGGACATCGTGGCCCGCCATGAGGTGCGGGATGTGGCGAATCTCCGGAATCTGGCGGTGTACCTCCTGACAAACATCGCCCGCCCCACCAGCATCAACAAGCTGAGGCGAAATTTCTCCATCTCCCAGGACAAGACGGAGCACTACGTGTCGGCTATCCTGGAAAGTTATCTGCTGTCCCGGCTCCAGATGTTTTCCTACTCCCTGAAAAGCACCCTGCGGGCAGGCTTCAAGCCCTATGCCGTTGACACGGGTCTCAGAAACCGGGTCGCCTTCTCGTTTTCCGAGGATTTAGGGTGGCTGGCAGAAAATGCGGTTTACGCCCACCTGATGCGGGCGCACGAAGAGGTCTATTTTCTTGCCGACGGCGGCGAAACGGATTTTCTTGTCAAGGAAGGGACAAGGATCGTGAAACGGATTCAAGTCTGGTACGAAGACACAGCGAAGAGCACAATCCCGGACCGGGAACTGGCTGCTTTCCGGATCCTTTCCGCCGAGCCAGGCAAAAGGGAGTGCATCCTCGTGACCAACAACTACGAGGACAGCATCGACGCGGGCGCCGTCCGGATTGCCTGCATACCCCTCGTCAAGTTTTTGCTGGGCCTATGAGATTTACTTGTCCACTCTTCTCGGTCTTCCCGGCCCTCGAAATTCCACCCGTCTTTTGATTTTCTTCTCGATTTCGTCCACAAGATCCCTTCGCAGAGACGGCTCAGGATGACGGGGGGGGGTGTTGTCATCCTGAACGCTCTTTTTGTCATCCTGAACGCAGTGAAGGATCTTGCGCCAGC
>JAPLHX010000300.1:0-5395 GCA_026389415.1 Coprothermobacterota bacterium
ACTGCGTTCAGCATGACAGGGGCCGCAACTGCAAGATGTTTCATTACGGAGTTTACCCTTGAGCGAAGCGAAGGGTTCAGCATGACAACCAACCGTTACCCTGAGCCGTCGCCCTCTTGTCACCCTGAGCCGTCTTTGCGAAGGGTCTGGCCTTGAGCCTACAAACAAGACGAACTGCCAGATGCTTCACTGCGTTCAGCATGACAGGGGCCGCAACTGCAAGATGCTTCGTCGCGGAGTTTACCCTTGAGCGAAGCGAAGGGTTCAGGATGACAAAAAAGGAAAGCTCACTCCGCGGCGAAGGGTCTGGCCTTACCCCGTTTTTGTCGCCCTGAGCCGCCTCCCTCGTGTCACCCTGAGCCGTCTCTGCGAAGGGATCCAGGCAAGATCCTTCACTGCGTTCAGGATGACAAAAAGGGGTGCTCAACATGACAAGTGCTGCCATGGCAAGATGCTTCGCTTTTCGAACTTCACTCCATCTTCCATTTCAAGCTCCTTACCTGAATTTCGCTGAAATCTGTGGAAGGATGTGATCTGCAATTGATACAATGATCGAGAAAATCATGACTCTAACTTCAGTGATGCAAAAACGCGAAGAGATCTAGAACTCACTAGCCATTTTGGCCTGGGGGATGTCCGTGTTTTTGGATCCATCGTGCGAGGTGAATCTGACGCTCTAAGCGACGTGGGTTTCCTAGGTAAATTCGGGCGTGGATTCACCTTTTTGCGCCAAGCGGAATTGACGGAAGCATTGGAACAGCTATTGGGGTGCCGGGTAGATATCATCAGCGAAGATGCCTTGCGCCCTCGTCTGAAAGCAAGCATTCTGCAGCAGGCTCAACCGTTATGAAGTCAGATCGAGAACGACTGCTAGATATCTTTGATGCAATTGAAAGCATCAAACGCTACGCCACTTATGGAGAAGAACAATTCCGAAACGACGAGTTGGTTCAAATCTGGATCATTCACTACTTGGAAATGATTGGAGAAGCTTCTGCTCGAATCTCCGCTGACTTGCAGGAACTCCATCCAGAAATCCCCTGGTCTGCCATCGTTGCCATGCGCAATGCGATGACTCATCATTATTGTGGCATTGATTTACACCAAGTATGGGACACGGTCCAACTGGATCTACCCGAATTGAAAGGGCAGATTCAGGTAATTCTGAAGAATCTGTAATCAGTTCAATCCTTGCGCCCTTTCGTCTGGATCCTCCCTTGGAAATGGGGTAGAGTGAACGCATGAAAGCATTGATCCTGTGCGGTGGAAGGGGGACGCGCCTGCGCCCCCTGACCTATGCCCTACCCAAGCACCTGATCCCGATCGCCAACAAACCGATCCTGGACTATGCGGTGGAAAAGATCCGCGCCTGCGGGATCGAGGAGATCGGCTTTGTGGTCAGCCCGGAAACGGGCCAGGAGATCCGGGAGTATTATGGGGAATCCTGCTGCTATTTCACGCAAGACCAGCCGTTGGGGATCGCCCACGCCGTAATAGTGGCCACTCCCTTTCTGGCGGGCAGCCCGTTCCTGTTGTTTTTGGGAGACAACCTGCTGGAGGAATCATTTGCCGAAGGGGTGCGGGAGTTCCAAGAGCAGGGCCTGGATGCCCTGATCTATCTGAAAGAAGTGGCGGATCCCCGCCGGTTTGGGGTGGCGGTGCTCGACGCCGAAGGCCACATCCAGCGGCTGGTGGAGAAACCGGCGGACCCACCTTCCCATCTGGCGATCATGGGTCTCTACCTTTTTTCGCCGTCCGTGCTGCAGGCCATCGACAACATCCAACCCTCCGAGCGCAAAGAGTACGAGATCACCGACGCCATCCAGTGGTTGGTGGCGCAGGGTTTCCGCACCAAGGGGAAGCAAACGGCCGGCTGGTGGATCGACACCGGCCGGAAAGAAGACCTGCTGGAGGCCAATCGCTTCCTGCTGGATTTCTACGCCAAAACGGACATCCGCGGCAGCGTGGATACCGCCAGCAAGGTGATCGGCCGGGTCACCGTGGAGGAAGGGGCGGAGGTGGTGGAGTCTGTCCTGCGCGGGCCCTGCATCATCGGCCGGGGCAGCCGGATCGTGCGTTCCACGATCGACCCCTTTTCCAGCATCGGTCCCCGCTGCCTGGTGGAGAATTCCACCGTGGCCTTCAGCGTGCTGATGTCGGAGGTGGTGGTACGCAATGTCCCCCGCCTGGAAGAGAGCATTCTGGGTCGCAGGGCGGTGGTGGAGGAAGAGCGCGGCAAGGGCCGGCGGATCCGCCTACACGCCGGCGACGAAACGGAACTGAGGATCGGGTCGTAGCCTCTAGGGCGTTACGATCAGGGAATAGGACGGGGTCACACCTACGGCCAGATCCTTCGCAGAGACGGCTCAGGATGACAAAAAAAGGGCGCACCAGGATGACAAAAACGAGTCAAGGGCCAGATTCTTCAGCAAAGGGCGCTTCAGAATGACAAGAGGAGGACGGCTCAGGGTGACGGTTGATTGTCATCCTGAGCGAAGCGAAGGATCTTGCCTGTATGCCTGTAGCGGTAGGACGGGTTCAGGTCTTTACTTTTAGCATTCCTTCCTGATCCGGCTGAAGAACTAAGCCAAGCTGAAGGATGAACGGCCAGATTCCTTCACTGCGTTCGAGGACAGGCCTTCGCAGAGACGGCTCAGGGAGACAAAAAAAAAGGCGCACCAGGATGACAAAAACGAGTCAAGGGCCAGATTCTTCAGCAAAGGGCGCTTCAGAATGACAAGAGGAGGACGGCTCAGGGTGACGGTGGTGGAGGAAGAGCGCGGCAAGGGCCGGCGGATCCGCCTACACGCCGGCGACGAAACGGAACTGAGGATCGGGTCGTAGCCTCTAGGGCGTGAGCCGCTAGGGCGTGACGATCAGGGAACTGATCCGCTGCAGGATGTCCTTGGCCATCGCATTTTCCGGATCCAGCACCAGCAGCTTCTCCGCCAGCTCCTTGGCCCTCTCCAGATACGGGTTGGCCTCTGCCTCTTTGCCCTCTTGCCCCAGCGTCATGGCATAGTTGAAATTCGCCTGGGTCCCAATCTCCAGCGAAACTTTGGCGTCGGCGGTGGGAGCGGCATAGGTCACTCCCTTTTCCGCGAACTGGACGGCTTTCTCCATATTCCCCAGCTCGGACCAGATCTGAGCTAGGTTGAAGTAGAGCGGATAATCTCCCGGATCCGCCAGCGCTCCCGCCTCGAAATTCTGGGCCGCTTTTTGCAGTAGTTCTTTGCGCTGGTCCGGCTTCTCATCCGCTTCCTGCTGATAGGAACGGCCGATCTGCATGTAGACGTTCTCTAAGTACATGGTTTCCTTCAGTGCTTCGTCCCATTGGGCGCGGGCCTGACTGCGCAGGTCCTCTTTGGTCTGCGTGTCCGTGTTGCTCATGGCGAACTGGTACAGCAGGTTGCCCAGGCCGGAGGTGTGCCCTTCCGTGGCCGTGCGATAGCCGGCTTCCCACGGGTTCAGCTCGACGGCACGGCGGTAAGAATCCAGGGCCAACTGGGCCTGCCGATTGGCCTCAGCCTGAATCTGCTGCTTGCGCGTCTCGTCCGTTTCGGCCGCTGCTTGTTGACCATAGGCCCCCGCCGTCTGGATGGCGATCTCCCCGGCGCCGTAAGCCAAGTCGGCGTCGAAAATGCGAAGGGTCCAATAGCCGGAGAAAATTAAAATCACTGCCACCAGGACATAGATTCCCGTTTTGGTGATCGGTGGGATAGGGCGGGGGACCGATTTGTGCAGCTTCTTTTCCTCGTATTCGGGGATTCCGGTGGCCACCGGTTTGACCTTTTTGCCTTTGCCGTCCGCTATCACCGGCACCAAATCCATCTGCCATAAGGAGACCATCAAGCCCATCAGTAGCCAGAAATAGAGGATCGTGGGCAGCACGCCGAAGGCGACCAGGTTTTGCGCGCAATAGGCCAACACCCCCACGCCGATCCCGGCCAGCATAGCCCGCCAATAGGGGTCCTTCGTTTCCCGCCAAACCTTGAAGCTCTTCCAAAAAAAGGTGATCAGCGTCCACAGATAGATCAGAAAGCCGATGGCTCCCCGCATGATCATCTCGTCCAGGTATTGGTTGTGCATCCGATCCGGGTTGTTCATCGGCTCCATCAGGGAGTATTGCAGCACTTTGTGCGAGGGGGAAGCAATCCGCAGCACGTCGGGACCCACTCCCAGGATGGGATAGGCGGCGAACACCGTTAATCCGCCCAGCCAGATGTAAAAACGAGTTTGTTGGAAGCCGCCGCGCAGGATCGAGTTCAGAAAATCCATTTTCCAGATCAGGAAGGCACCAAATCCGACCAAGGCGACCCCGATCACGATCAACCAGGCTTTGTTTGCCCGGTACGTTGCGCGGGGAATCAGCAGCGCCAGGACCGGGATCGAAAGCAGCACACCGATGTAGGCGCCACGGGTCTGTGCCACCACCACATTGAAAGCCATCAACCCGACGAAAACCAGCTGGTAAATCTTCAATTCCAGGGTCGCCGCGTTTAAGAATTTCATGATCGCCACCGGTAGCAGCATGATCAAGAAATGGGGGAAAAAGTCTGGGTTGCCAAGCGAAGAAAACGGGCGACTGCCGGAAGCACCCCAGGGCATCGGATCCAGCCCGAAGAATTGCATTGCTCCGTAGACCATGGTCACGAAGGCCGACCACAACATGGTGGTCAGCAGGTTGTTGGCCTGCTTCGTGGTCCGAATGGTGGTGGAAGCGATGAAGAACAGCAAGATCACGTTGGCGATGGTCCAGAAACCCTCCTGGCGCAGGTAATTGCCCATGAAACTGATCTCGGGGCGCAGGGAGAAGATGGAGGAAACCAGCCAGGACAACAACACCGCCAGCACCGGCAGTAGCATCGGAGTGCGGAAACGGTAGTATTGGCGCGTTTCCAACAGGCGGATCACCCACGCCATCGCCACCGGGATCGTGACCAGACGCAGGAACAGCAAGCGGGGCAGGTTGAAGATGTCGGCGCCGGTGACAGTGGTGAAGATCAGTGGCACGAAGAAGGCGATCAAAATCAACCCCCACTCGATCACCTTGTCGCACCAGAAGACCAGGCGCTCGTTGTATTCAGCTGCTTGCGATTTAGCGGCCTTGGCTACCGTTGTCGTCATGATTCTCCCATTCCTTTGCCGGCTCAGTTTTCCCCAACGCGAATACAATAGCACAAACCGAGGAACGGGAAATCAAACACCATCGTTTCCTTAACGAACCGCCGCTGGACAGGTCGTTGGGCACCCGCACACACCATCCTGCCCACTCCCTTTGTCATCCTGGTGCGCTCTTCGTTTTTGTCACCCTGAGCCGTTTTTGCGAAGGGTCTTGCAGTTCTCCATTCATGCCAGAAAGCCACAGGCAAGATACTTCGCTTCGCTCAGGACG
>JAPLHX010000300.1:5405-6471 GCA_026389415.1 Coprothermobacterota bacterium
AGAAGCTAGAGGCAAGATCCTTCGCTACACTCAGGACGACAACCTTTTTTGTCACCCTGAGCCGTCCCCCTCTTGTCACCCTGAGCCGTCTTTGCGAAGGGTCTGGCCTTGAGCCTTTTTTGTCACCCTGAGCCGTCTTTGCGAAGGGTCTGGCCGTTCTCCTTTCATGTTTGTGTAGAAGCTAGAGGCAAGATCCTTCGCTACACTCAGGACGACAAAAAGGGGAGATCAGCATGACAGGAGGAAGGAGTGGTCATCTCAGTGCCCTTTTTTTGTCATCCTGGTGCGCTCTTCGTTTTTGTCACCCTGAGCCGTTTTTGCGAAGGGTCTGGCCGTAGGCGTGACTCCGTCCTTCAACGTTCTTCAGCCGAATCTGATAGGAATGCTAAAAGTAAAGACTTGACCCCATTGCTCTAAAGGGTCTGCCTGGCCGAGGTGATCTACATCCTCCAGAAGGCGGCAGCCATCCGATAACGGGTGAGCTACATGAGGGAAACAGAAAATGCTTGACATGACCAGCACAATGGTCATAAATTATGTTAAACAACCATCAGGATGGTCACGTGAGTCAAGACGACAACAAACTGTTTGATATATTAGCGAAATGGAATTTCTGGGATAAGCCGTCCATCGAGGCCGGTTATCCGAGAACGCTCCATTCACAAATTCTGCCCCATATCGCACCACCGGAAATCATCGTCATCAAAGGGGTGCGGCGATCGGGGAAATCAACTCTCATGCTGCAACTGATGAATGTCATTCGCGGCCGGGGCGTTTTGGCTGAGGACATGCTTTACATCAACTTCGAGGAACCCCTGTTTATTGATCAGCCGGGCGTTGAAATACTGGACAGGCTGTACCGGATCTATCGGGAGAGGATCAATCCGCAGCGATTCCCCTATGTCTTTCTGGATGAAATTCAACAGGTACCCGAATGGGAACGATGGGCAAGGGTCAAGACCGATCTCAGGGAGGCGAAGCTTTTTGTTACGGGCTCAGCGGCTAATCTTATCGGCGCTGAATATTCAACACTCCTTACCGGCAGAAATCTCTCCTTTACCGTCTA
>JAPLHX010000065.1 GCA_026389415.1 Coprothermobacterota bacterium
TGTCAGCAGACCTGTCAATGCAGGAAAAGAGATCAAAATATGAGTGACTGTCCCCAATCCATGAACTAGCGAGCTCGGGAACAAACTCGTTCAGGCTGCGACTATGTTCGCCTCTCCAGATCACTGTTCCTCTGACCCGCCTAACAGCCTCGAGCTAAGCTGCCCGGCGGACGCAGGTAAGCCCTCCCCCACTCTACGCATTGCGCGCTGCAAACTCCGTGCATGACCTTTCGTTTCCAATGTCGCTGATAATGAGCCGTTCCTTAGCATTGCTCAGGAGTTTCTGAGTCCAGTTCACCGAACTGCCATCAACGAGCTCGACCCGCTTGCCGGTTGCGGTTGTAGCGTGGATGTGAAAGCAAAGGTCAAGGTAGTACCGTTGGCCACTGGTTCACTCTCCATCAACTGCACAATCTACGCCTTCGTGATGCGATCGGAGGGGAACGAGAAGCCGGTTCTCGAGCAGTTCATTCCGAGGATTCGGATGGAAGTCCGTGACGGAAAGACGTAGCGGAACGTTGAAATGGCAGGATAAGGCCTTTTTGCTTTTCTGCAGAGAAACCAGGCCCCTGGTCCTTCACGCTAAAGTCGGCCTGTCCCCTTTGTCCGCTAAATCAGTTGGCGCTTTTGAAATCCCCGCTTATCCGGACATCGCCATCGCCGTAGAACTTGAACTGGTTGCGGCCGTGACCCTTGGAGTAATACATTGCAGCATCGGATTTCTTGGTCAGGGTTTCCAGGTCCTCCGCATCTTCGGGGTAGATGGCGATACCAATGCTGGTAGACAAATGTAGCTGATGATCGTCGATTGAGAGCGGCTCTGCGAAGGAATCCAGGATTTTTTGGGCTATGGCAGTGGCATCTTCCATACGTTTGGTCTCCAGCATCACCAGTACAAACTCGTCTCCTCCCACGCGGGCTACCGTATCGCTGGCACGTATGATGCCTGTAAGCCGTGTGCTGATAACCTTAAGTGCTTGGTCCCCTGCGTCATGGCCAAGCGTATCATTGATGGATTTAAACTTGTCCAGGTCCAACGACATGACGGCAAGCCCGGCTTTATTGCGGTGGGCCAGTGCTGCCGCTATGGTGAAGCGGTCCAACAGCAATGCCCTGTTTGGCAACCCCGTAAGGAAGTCATGGGTCGCCATTTCCTCGAGCTTTTGCTGCAGTTGCCTTCGCTCGGTGATGTCCCTGTTCATAGATGGGCCTACTCGCATACTCGACAGGGAAGCTGGTGCCATCCTTGCGCCAGAACACCTCAATGGACGAGCGATGCACCACCCCGTCCCGATAGGCGGCGTAGATTGCACACTCTTCTCTGGGGTAGGGGCTTCCGTCAGCTTTGGTATGGTGCCAGGTGCTGTGGCCGAGACGGCCTATAAGCTCTTCGGCTTCGTAGCCCAACATCCTTGCCGCGGCCGGGTTGACGAATGTGTGGTAACCCTGCAAATCCAGCCCCAGAATCCCTTCCGCTGCCGAGCGCAGGATGAGTTCATTTTTCTGGCTGAGACGCGCCAGGTTTTCCTCCGCCTGCGTGCGCTCGGTGATTTTTCCCAGCCGCTCGGCGATAGCATCTATGAGCAGTCTCTCTTCCTTTAGGAATGGCCCCTCGTCCTCTTCTGGCTTCTCCTGGAGGTAACCAACTTCGACCCTCCCCACTACTGATCTATGCACCCTGACTGTCGCGGATTGCTTCCATGGAGACTCCGCGAAGTTTTCCGTGTGGAACTCGCTGTCACCGATCACGATCCTGGCGCAAGCGATCTCCGGATATTGCCAGCTTTTCGGCAGGATGTTCGCAAATTCCTGATGCAGTTCGTCCAGGGTAATGCCTTCCCTTTCGGCTAACTCGGCCAAACCGTACAATCCCTGCAGCTCTTTCATCCGTTCGCTGACCCGATGCTCCGCTTGTCTTCGCTCGGTGATGTCCTGCACGATCACCATGAAGCCAATGACTTTATTGTCGTCGCTCTTGAGAGGATACCAGCCTTGCTGCCAAACGCGTTGGACGCCTGGCTGTGCGGCCGTTTGCCCGGTGAATTCGATCTCAGTAACCGGCTTGCCCGTTGTGATGATCGTGCGCACTACCTGTTGGGCCTGCTCCTCCAATGCCGGCACGATTTCGCCAATTGTCTTGCCTATATGCTCCGCCTCTGGGACGCCGTTGATCTCCGCGAGCAGACGGTTGATCCTCAGATAGCG
>JAPLHX010000222.1 GCA_026389415.1 Coprothermobacterota bacterium
TGCCGCAGGCTGTTCCCGATAATTCCCCTGGATGATCACCTCCTCTTTTTTGCCCCGGCCAAAGGAGACTCGCTCCTCTTTTTCCCCGGGGTTTTTGTCTGGGACGTGTTTGAGTCTTGGCAGACAGAAGCCGGAATCCGCCACTCGTAAACGTCCTTCAAAATAATCGGAATGAGCAAGGTGGTTGTCTTTTTTACCCCTGGAACCTTGGCGACAACTTCTGTAACAAAACGATAGAGTTCCAGGTTATCCCGAGCCACCACCTGGAGGCTCATGTCATTCTCTCCTGTACAACAGGCGACATAACTGACGGAATCGTACTCCATCATCTTCTTTGCTACTTCCATCACCTGCCCCGGTTCAATTTCGACAAAGACGTCTGCTGCCACTGGGAAATGAACGGCATGGGGATTTGGAATGGCCCGGATTTGGATAATGCCCTTCTTGCGCAAGCGATTCAGCCGGTATCGCACCACGCGGTCGGAAATGGAACCAATCCGTCGGGCGATTTCCGCGCACTCCATTCGCCCGTCCTCCATTAGAAGGTTGGCAATGGCTAGATCTACTTCGTCGATTTCGGACATGGAATTTATTATTTTATAGCATATCGGAAATCTGAAATCGGAAAATTGTAAAAATAATCGTCAATAAAAAACCGCTGCTTTCAGGCAGCTAATGAGAACGCCATTCGAAAATAGAAAAGGCTTCGCTGGAATGCTCATTCCTTCCAACCTCGAAGCGAATGATATTCGCTGACCATCTGTTGCAGCTCCGATTTCGGCAAAGACTTCCCGCTGTCTGTTAAGGGTTCCTGCAGCAAACGATTCGGTAAAATGTCATCGCTCGGTCCGACACCTTCACGCAGGTTGTATTCGTGTGCGAGATTGAGGATATTCCCTGCAATCCGGCGGAGGTCCGCTTTGTTTAGTTCCAAGCCCAGAGTGCCGCAAATCATGGTGGCAAACTCCTCCCAGAGGTATAGGTCACGGAAAAACCGGCAGAGGATCAGCCCATCTTGCAGCGTCAGGCGATCCTCCCATTCGGTGAAAAGGGCCGCCTTGCCTTCGATCTGTTCGGGAGCAATGATTCCTGCGAGTTCGGGCTTGTAAAACGTGGATCGCAAATGACAAGCTCCGCGATCGGAGGTGGCGTAGGCCAATCCCATCCCCTTGAGCACGCGCGGCTCATAGCCGGGCGGATCCATCCCTTTGACATGTACGGCCAAGTCTTCCAAATTCCATTCCTGGGCGGCAAAGCGGATCCCCTGGGCCAGAATGGCTCCCTCGTCTTCCAGTTTGACGATTTTTTCCAGCAGGTTGGCGATCCCGTCCACATCCCCATACTCCAGCCGGAAACCGAGTTGTTTGCGATGACTGGCCTCGATCGAAAAACCGGCCAAGTTCCCCGCGCTGATCGTATCGATGCCCAGACGGTCACAGAGGTCATTTAGGTAAAGGATTTCGCGGATATCACCGATCAGGCAGATCCCGCCGAACGCATCGATGGTCTCGTATTTGGGACCTTCCAAGGTCAGTCCGCGGTGCCGCCCCTCCTTTACCTGCGATAGTTTTCCGCAAGCCATGAAGCATTTCGGGCAGGCTTTGGGATGAACGTCGCAATCTTCGAGCAAGGCGTCGGCGCTGATGCTCTCCCATTTTTCATAGGTGCCGCGGGACCAATATTGGGTGGGAAAAGCGCCGATCTTGTTCGTCATGGCCACCACCATCGGAGTCCCGTATTTCTTGTAAGCGATCGCGCCGGGATTGTCCTTGGCCTTTTTCCCCGTTTCCCTCCACAATTCGGTTAATCGCTCCGGATAAGCCAAGGTTTTTTTCTGCGTTCCCCAAAATACCAATCCTTTGACCTTCTTCGCTCCCAGCACTGCCCCGGCTCCGCCGCGGCCGCAGGAACGCCAGTAGTTGTTTTCAATCACAGCAAACCGAACCAAGCGCTCGCCGGCCGGTCCGATCACGACAATGCCGCTTTGGGGAATGTTCGTTTCCCGGCGAATGGCATCCTCAGCAGCGTAGGTTTCCATCCCCCAGAGATGGGCGGCATCGTGAAAACGGACCACTCGGTCAGAAATCTCCAGATAGGTCGGCTCGGAGCAGGCTCCGTGAAGGATGACGGCGTCATACCCGGTACGGCTCATCGGTTCTGCCACATCCCCACCAGCATAGGATTCCAGGTAGATTCCGGTCAGGGGGGATTTGGTGAAAACCCCGTAGCGGCAGGAACCGAAAACTTTCGTGTCCGTGATCGGTCCGGTGGCAAAGATGATGACATTCTCCGGAGAGAGCGGATCGACGCCCGGCGGGTTGTGGCGAAGAAGAAGCCAGGTTGCCAGACCCTTCCCGCCCAGAAATTGATGATAGATCTCTTCCGGGACGAATTCCTCGCGAGATGTTTTATCGCTTAAATTCACAAGCAGGATTTTGCCGAAGGCTCCGTTCATCGCTCCTCCTCCTTTGGTTATCCGCCACCCACAATGGGTAGGATTTTGACTTGGTCTCCATCGACCAGAATCTGCTGGGGCCCGGCCATGGCGCCGTTCACCAAAATGGTGCCCAGATGGTAGCGGGTCACTCCCAGGTATTCCACCAAATCCTGGGCGGTCGTTCCCTCTGGCATTTCAATCCATTCCTGACCCCTGACATTCTCTGGGACCCCATCTTTCAGGTAGCCGAACAAGAAGATGCGCAACCGAATCGTGCCTTCCATCAAGTCTTTTCCTCATTTCTGGGGCAGGATCCGCCGCCGTTGCAGTTGCTCGATCCGGAGAAGATCCAGACACCCCAGCTTCGGATCGTGCACCGGGTCATGGGATTGGCCGGCCCCCTAGAGCGCCCGTAAACTTTCATCCAACGCCCTTACGGACGCCGAGAGCTCTTCTGCGGAAATCACCAGCGGCGGCTGCAGTCGAAGGACATTTCCCCAGGTCCCCCCTACTCCAATCAGGAAACCCTTCTGGCGCATCAGCCCGCGCACGGCATTCGCTTGTTCTGTAGCGGGCGCCTTCGCCTGACCTGTAACCAGCTCCACGCCAACCATCAGACCCAATCCGCGGACATCTCCCATCAACGGCTGCACTTTCTGCAATTCCTTTAGTTCTCCGATCAGCGCCGCGCCTTTTTCTAGCGTTTTTTCGGGCAGCTTCTCTCGTTCGAAATAGGCAATGTTGGCCAAGGAGGCCGCACAGGATACGGGATTGCCTCCAAAGGTGGAAAGGTGGTCGCCCGGACGGAAAGAATCGGCAATTTCCGAGCGGGCGATCATGCAGGAAAGCGGGAATCCATCGGCAATCCCTTTGGCCATGGTCATTATATCGGGCTCTGTTCCCGGGTAATGCTCGATGGCGAAGAAATGGCCGGTGCGACCAAAACCGGATTGCACTTCATCGGTAAAAAGCAGGATGCCGTGTCGATCCAGCACCGGCTGAAGCTCGTGGAAATACTCCGGCGGTGGGACGATGATGCCGCCCTCGCCCATCACCGGTTCGATGATGAAAGCGGCGACATTGTCGCTGGTGTTGAACTGGATGGTTCGTTCCAGATCCTTGGCACAATACAAGTCACAAGCGGGATAGGCCATCTGATACGGGCAGCGATAGCAGTATGGGGCGGGGTGGAATGTGCAGCCGGTGGCATAAGGGCCGCCGCCGCGCTTGCGCCCGCAGTTTCCGGTGATAGAGAGAGTACCCCAACTGCGGCCATGGAACGAACCCTGCAACGAGATGAATTCTTGCTTTTTGGTGAATTGCTTGGCCAGGCGCATCGCTGCTTCGTTGGCTTCCGCTCCAGCGGAGCCAAAGAAGCTTTTTTGCAATCGTCCGGGCGTAATTTGGGCCAGTTTCTCCGCTAGATCGGCCACCACCGGCACATGGTAGATGTAGGAGCAGCAATGCACCAAGCGATCCATTTGCGCCTTGGCGGCCGCTAGGATTTCGGGGTTGCAATGGCCGGCATTCACGACCGAAATACCGGCGAATAAATCCGTGTAGACCTTGCCGTCTTCGTCGTGGATTTTGGCTCCCTTGCCTTGCACCACCACCACCGGCTCCACCGCTTTAACGAAGGCCGTGTTCACATACTGCTTGTACTTTTCTATTGTGTTCATCTTCGCGCTCAGTTCTCCTTACTTTTGATCCGGCATGGAGATCATGCCATCCCAGCTATTTAGGACTTTGCACTCCTTGGCTTCTTCCTCGGAGAACCAATGGGCGGTCACGCTCTTGAGCTCGGTGAAAAAGCGCACGCCGTCCATCCCCATGGTGTGCAGGTCGCCGAAGAACGAATTCTTGTGACCCGTAAAACCAAATACGCCCAGCGGAACGGGGATGCCCACGTTGATCCCGACCATCCCTCCGTGCGTCCTCCTGGCGAATTCGCGCGCATAGTAGCCGTTCTGGGTGTAGATCACGGATCCGTTGCCGAACTCGTTTCGGTTCATCAGCTCGAGCCCCTCTTGGAAATCGCGGACTCGTTTCACGCAGAGCACCGGGCCGAAGATCTCCCGGTCCCCGATCGTCATTCCGGGCCCAACGTGATCGAAAATGGTGGGGCCAAGATAGAAACCTTGCTCGAAGCCCGGAACGACCACGTTGCGCCCGTCCAATACCAACTCCGCCCCCTCTTCAATCCCCTTTTGAATCCAATGGAGAACGGACTGGCGATGTTCGGCGTTGACCAGCGGCCCCAGTTGTGAAGTTTTGTCGTAGGCCGGTCCGATCTTCAGCTCGGCCATGAACTGCTTCAACACTGCCACCAGCGGGTCGGCAATGCATTCCTCCACCACCACGGTCGGCAGGGCCATGCAACGCTCCCCGGCACAACCGCAGGCCGAATTCACAATCCCGCGAGCGCTGCGTTCCAAGGCGCAATCCCCTTGCCATAACTCCAGGATTCGCATCGAGGTTTGTGGCGTGAAGCTGGCTGCTTTTAACACGAAGGTGTTGCCTGTGGCGATGCAAATCGGAGCCATCCATCCCATCGGGATCATGGCCGGAAAATTCCAAGGGGCGATTCCGACGAACACACCCAGGGGCTCCAGGTATTGGGAAGTATCATAGCCTGGGGTGGCGTTCATCAGAGCGGGTCCCTTCATCAGATGCGGAATCCCGCAGGCAAACTCCACCACTTCCGTCACCTTGAGTACGTCCCCCATCGCTTCATCCCAGACCTTGCCGTTTTCCGTGGCCACCAAGTGGGTTAGCTCCTCCAAATGCTGATCCAGCAGGGCTTTCATCCGAAACAGGATTTGCACCCGCTTGTTGGGCGAGATTTCCGACCAGGCGGGAAACGCTTCCCTGGCGGCATCGACGGCTGCCTCTACTTCGTCCGCAGTACACTGGGGCGCCAGTGCGATCACTTCTCCGGTAGAAGGGTTGTAGCAATTCATGTACTGATTGGTTTTGGATTCCCGCCATTCGCCATTGATGAAATATCGCAACTTCTTCGGTGGTTCAAACATCGGTTTTCCTTTCTGAGCCTATATTCTTTACTAGGACGGTGGAATTGGGGTGAATTTGCCGCACGATATTGGTCGATATTTGTACGGTTCCCAATCGTATTTTGCAGGAATTCGGAAAGAGCCTATTGGTTTATAAGGCTATCACCAGGGCGCTTGGACATGACTCAATTGATGTCTGAGGCATCCCTTCCAGCATCGATCCCGGTCGGACATTTCCTTCGATTCTAGAGCAATTCATCGGGTAAGGTGACCCACATTTCCTCGTCGTAATAGAGATCCCGTCCCCAGGTCACCGGCTCCTGGATGGTCGGTTTGGGTGGACCGACCAGCTCGATCCTCACCAGATTGGAACTGAAGAAGTTCACGTAGGGGGTGCAGACATCGATCGGGGCATTCGTGCTAATACGGTAGCCCCGCTCGGCAATTCCCAAAGGTTCCAAGTAATATTCGTGATAGTTCCGGATGACGTCCGTAATGGCGAAGTTCATCTCCAGCAGGCGGCTCTCCACCGCTTGCCATTTTTTCAACGGGCATTCAATTCGGGTGAAACCGAAATACCCGGCAGAACCTTCTCCCTTGAGGGCAGAAGTACAGCGCGAAAGAAAGAGGGTGATTCCTTGCAGGGTTTCCACCGGATCGGTGAAAAACACATCGAACTGCCCCTGCAATTCTTGGGGAATCGGGTCGCGAGCATCGTAGTCCAGTACAGTGAAATTGGCAAAGCCATGCGTAACCGCCGTTTGCCGCAGGAAATCGTTTAAGCGCCGGTCGATTTCCAACACAGTGATCTCGGCCGGGAGCTTGGTCAGAGCGCAGGCTACTGATGTCAAATCGTCATCGCCTAAGAAGAACAGCTTTTGCCGATCCAAATCGCTGCGCTGATACATGTATAAGGCCCGCGAGATGGTGTTTTCCGGCAGAATGGCGCCTTGATCGTATTCCGAAATCGAACCCGGCCGTTCCCTGCCAATGGTGATGAATTCTTCCAGCAATCCTTGGAAGGGGCCTTGCGCAAACACCGTGTGTCCCATGCAAGTGGGGCATGTCACATCCTGCTGTGCCATCAGGTCATGGATTGTCAGTTGACCTTGATCCGTGATGTACAGAATCTCACCGCGTTCTCCCACCAAGCCCTGAGTGAGCAAGGACCCCAAGGCATCAGAAAAAGCGGGTCCGTCAATCTCAGAATCGCGCAAAAGGCGCCAATAGGATTTTGCCGATTTCATCAGGCTGCGAAGAATGGTGCGTTCGGATCGGATCATCTGTTGCCCTCCTTGTGTTTGCAGAAAGTTGTCGTATTTCCATCAATCATAGATGAAATTCGCCTAGAATAGGAACATGGCCGAAGGTTTAGGAATAGACATCGTTGAGATCCAGCGGATCCGTCAATTGCACGAACGGTATGGCGCTCGTTTCCTGCAGAGGTTGTTTTCACCCGACGAGACGACCTACGCTTTCTCTCATCGAGACCCCTACCCTCACCTGGCAGCTCGCTTTGCTGCCAAGGAAGCCCTGATCAAGGCTGGGGGGCATCACAAACCTCTCCCGTGGACCCAGATGGAAGTGAGATTAGATTCCCAGGGAAAACCCAGTTTGTATCTGGAGGGGTCCCCTGCAACTTCACACCTGGTGTCCCTCAGCCATACGACGGATTATGCGGTCGCCGTAGTTTGGTGGAAAGGAAACCCATGAAGCTGGTAACGGCAGGAGAGATGGCCACGATCGATCGGGAAGCTAGTACGAAATACGGGATCCCCTCCATGCTTTTAATGGAGAATGCCGGTCGGGCGATCGCGAATTTGGTCCGGCTCGATTACCCCGAAGCAGAGAGAATCGCTGTTCTGGGCGGAAAAGGGAACAACGCCGGTGATGGGTTCGTCGCGGCCCGTCATTTGGCGTCGGATCATTCCGTAACCGTCTTCCTGTCCGCCCCACCGGAATCGCTTCAGGGGGATGCAGCCACCAATTATGCCTTATTGAAAGCCTATCCGCTGGAAATCCGCCGCGTACAAACCGAGAACCTGGAGCAGGAACTTGTTCGGATAGTCGATGCCGATCTGCTGATTGATGCCATCTTTGGCACGGGGTTGCAGGGAACTCTATCTGCCTATCATTGCCAATGGATCCAGGGCATCAATCAGTCGGGCGTCCCGATCTTGGCGATAGATATTCCATCGGGACTGGACGCGAATACCGGTCAGGCGTTGGGGGAAGCGGTACGCGCTCAATCTACGCTAACCATGGGTTTGCCGAAACGGGGGCTTTACGCTCCGGCTGCCGCCGAGTGGGTGGGGCAGATCCTGGTTGCCGACCTGTCCTATCCCCCTACCCTATTGCAGGACGATCGTTGGAAAGGGACCCTGCTGGAGCCGTCTCTGTTCCATGGTTTGTTGCCGCGACGAACGCGGGATTCCCATAAGGGCACCTATGGGACCGTGCTCGTCATTGCCGGTTCGTTGCGCTACCGTGGCGCAGCCAATCTGGCCGGCTTGGGTGCGCTGCGAGCAGGAGCGGGTTTGGTGCAGCTCGCGCTGCCGCGGAGCCTTTGTCTATCGAACCAGCGAAAGGCTGATGAGATTATCCAGTTGCCCTTGATGGAGACCGAGTCGTTTGGGATTGCCCTTGCTGCTTTAGAAGAAACTTTGGAGGCGGCGAATCAGGCTTCGGCAGTTGTTCTGGGTCCTGGATTGGGCGCATCGAAAGAAACCCATGAGTTCGCCCGTCAATTCACCTTGAAAAACAAAACGCCTTTGATCCTGGATGCGGATGGCCTGAATGCATTCACTGCCGACCCGTCACTTTTGCTGCAAACAGCGGCTCCTTTGGTGATTACGCCGCATCCGGGAGAGTTGGCCCGGCTCCTTGGCTGCAGCGTGGCCGCCCTCCAGATCGATCGCATCGGCAGTGCGCAGGATGCCAGTGCCCGGTTTGATTGCCTGACGATTCTTAAAGGTTATCGGACGGTGATCGCAGATCCGGGGGGACGATTCTACCTCAATCCGACGGGCAACCCGGGAATGGCTTCTGGTGGCATGGGCGACGTATTGGCCGGGATCGTGGGCGGATTGGCTGCCCAAAAGCTGCCTTTATTGGAGGCCTCCCTTCTGGCATCCTTTGCGCATGGCCTCGTTGGCGATTTGGTGGCATCAGAGTTGGGAGAGCGGGGCCTACTGGCCTCCGATCTTCTTCCGTTCTTGCCCAAAACCCTGGCGCAGTTGACACAGCCCTCCTCCTAAACAGCCCAATGCCCGACGACTCTTCTTTCGTATTTGCGCTTATTCGTTTATATACGTGGATATTTTAAACCTTGAAAGAGGTATTGGGACAAGTTCACAAGATTCTTCCGGTTTTTGCCGTAAAACATTGATTTTTGCGGAAAAACGTAGTAAATTTATCCGACTTTTCAAAGGAGAAAGGAGAGTGAAACCGTGGAAACCCTCGGGAGACATATTTTAGTAGAATGTTCGGGCTGCAATCCTGCAGTATTGAACGATATCGATGCCGTACAGGAGATCTTGACTGAAGCAGCTTTGGCTGCTAAGGCTGAGTTCCGGGAACGCGCGTTTCATCGCTTCACTCCTTTGGGAGTGTCCGGCGTGATCGTCATTTCGGAATCCCACCTTTCCGTACACACCTGGCCGGAATATGGCTATGTGGCATTGGATATCTACACCTGCGGATCCCAGACGATGCCCTGGACCGCCTGTAAGCTGGTGGCGGCGAAGTTTGGGGCAAGTTTGGTAAAAGCGATGGAAGTGAAGCGAGGCATGTGTGACGAGGAAGGCCATTTCTCCCATCAGGTCGTCCCGATCCAAGAGGAAGAAGGACAATCGGTCGGAGCAGAATTGACAATGGCTTTGTGATTCCAGCAGCCCCGTTGCAGCCTACAAGCTAGACGTTCCTGCTCTCGCCGATCCGCATCTTAGATCGATCGATTTTTCGCCGAACTCCCATCTCACAAATCAAGCAAACCAACAGCAACAGGTTGGCCGCACGGGCTCTACAAAGAAGCAAGCCCGTGCGGCCGGATCGCTGCGGCATTATGCGAACCTTGGTCAATTGCCTTATGCTTAGCTCAACCAATCCCGCCCGATTTAGGATAGAAAGAGGTACCAAAGGTTGAGAAGGACTCTATTGAGGAACATCACCATCCTGCCCATGACGAAGGTGGAGGATGCGCTCTACCATGGCGATCTCCTGGTGGAGAATGGGCGGATCCTGGCCATTGGTGAAACGGGTACGCTG
The DNA here is from genome assembly GCA_026389415.1 of Coprothermobacterota bacterium. GTDB lineage: Bacteria > Caldisericota > JANLFM01 > JANLFM01 > JANLFM01 > JAPLHX01. The sequence continues at coordinate 9,715 of JAPLHX010000222.1, forward strand.
GAGAGCGGGAATGCCGAGGTTTTTCCCGGCGCAGGAAAAGTCGCCCTGCCAGGCTTCGTCAACACCCACACTCATCTAGCGATGGTTCTCCTGCGGAGTTATGCGGATGACATGGATTTGCAGCATTGGCTCAATGATAAAATTTGGCCGCGGGAAGCCAAACTCAAGCCAAGCGACGTCTATCTTGCCAGCCTGTTGGGAACGTTGGAGCTGATCTCCTCCGGCACGACTACTTTTGCAGACATGTATTTCTATATGGACCAAGTAGCACAAGCGGTGGCCGAAAGTGGACTCCGAGCCTGTCTGTGCAAGGGATTGATCCCCTCGGGAGCCGACACCTATGATGCGTGTTTGGCAGAAGGGTTGAACTTTGCCTTAAGCTATCAAGGCGCTGCCGAAGGTCGAATCCGGACTATGCTGGGTCCTCATGCCCCCTATACCTGTCCGCCGGATTTCCTTCGCTTGATCAAAACAACAGCCCAGCGCGAGAACCTGGGTCTCCATATCCATCTCAGCGAGACGCAGAAGGAAGTGGAGGATTGTCTGCATGATTATGGCCAAACTCCACCACAACTGCTTCAGTCTCTCGGTTTGTTCGATCTACCCCTGCTGGCAGCTCATTGTGTCTGGGCACGACCGGAAGATTACCCCATTCTGGCCCGAGCGCGGGGAGTTGCACATTGTCCGACCTCCAATCTGAAGATCGCTGCAGGCATCGCGCCAGTGTCAGACATGCTTGCGGCCGGCGTCAATGTTGCCCTGGGCACAGACGGTGCTTGTTCCAACAACCGGCTCGAAATGTTGCAAGAGATCAAGCTGGCAGCCATCTTGGCCAAGACTGCCAGTAAAAATCCCCGGGCGTTACCGGCTTTCCAAGCCCTGCAGATGGCCACGCTGGGAGGCGCTCGAGCCTTGGGTCTGGAAGCGGAGATCGGTTCACTGGAAGTCGGCAAACGAGCCGATATTTCCATTTTCGACTTCTCTGCCTTTCACCTTACGCCTTGTTTTGACAGCTACTCGCACATGGCCTACGCTGCTCTTCCCTCTGATGCCCATTCCGTGATGGTGGATGGGCGGTGGCTTTACCGGGAGCGGAAATTTGTGCGGCTCGATGCGGAAGCGATTCGCATGGAGGCCAATCGAGCCGCCTGGGATCTGGTGAAACGATGAAACTGGCGTTGATTGGCGGTACAGGGTTCTATGCAGCGGATTTTCTGGGTTCGGTTCAAATCGTGGAGGTAGAGACTCGTTATGGATCCGTCCAACTTTCCAGCGGCCGGCGGGGAGAGGTTACGGTATATTTTCTCTCCCGCCACGGGAAAGGGCATCGCTTGCCGCCGCACCAAGTGAACTACCGAGCCAATATCGCAGCCTTGAAACGGCTTGAGGTGCAAGGGATCTTTGCCACCAATGCCGTGGGGTCCTTGAAGGCGGAATTCAAGCCGGGCAGCCTGGTCTTGATCGATCAGTTCCTCGATTTCACCAAGAATCGGCCCAGCACGTTTTTCCAGGGTGAGGATCTGCCGGTGGTACATACGGATATGAGCCATCCCTATTGTCCCTATCTTCGACAATCGATCTTCACTCAAGGTCAGGCAATGGGCATGCCTGTGCATGATCATGGAACGTATGTTTGCACGGAAGGCCCGCGATTTGAGAGCGCAGCCGAGATCACCATGTTCCAGACCCTGGGCGGGGGGGTTGTCGGAATGACGGGGCTGCCGGAAGTGGCCCTAGCCCGGGAAGCGGGTATTTGTTATGCGGGTGTTTCTTTGGTTACCAACTTTGGAGCCGGCATTTCCCCGGAACCACTGACCCACGAAGAGGTGGTGGAAATGATGCAAAAAAACGGTGAACGCTGCCTCACGTTGCTGCTCGCGACGATCGAACAACTGCCAAATGCTTGGTCCTGTGGTTGCGAGAAGCGACCGGAAGCAGACCAAATCGGCTGAAATGAACGTTGCTGGGCCACCGCTCCCGCCTCAACCCTTTCAATTTCGAGGGGAATTCCTCGATTTACTCGACCAAAGGGAATTGCCAACGCGCCAGATTTGGATTTCCTGTCGGAATGCGGCCAAGGTCCATCATGCAATCCGGAAAATGGTGGTGCGGGGCGCTCCGGTGATCGGAACGGTAGCCGCCTATGGCTTGTACCTGGAAGCAAAACGATTGGCAGCGGCTTCGAGGTTGACCTGGAATCGTCTGCTCCAGGTTGCAGATTTCCTGAAGTCTGCCCGTCCCACGGCTGTGAATTTGGCTTGGGCCGTGGATCGTGCTTTATCAGCATTGCAAGGCAAAAACAGCGCTACATGGGTGGAGACCCTGGAAGCGGAAGCGGATCGACAAGCGCAGGAGAATGTCCGTTGGACACTGTCTATTGCCCGCTTTGGCGCTTCCTTGATCCCGATGGCAGCGACCGTGCTGACGATTTGTAATACCGGACCGTTGGCCACCGGAGGGTATGGCACCGCCCTCGGAGCCGTTCTGTATGCGCACTGGGAACAAAAGAAACCCCAGATGTTCGCCTGCGAAACACGACCGTACCTGCAGGGAGCTCGCTTGACTACCTGGGAACTGCAGCAGCAAAACGTGCCGGTTACGCTAATTACGGACAACGCGGCTGCCTGGACCATGGAACGGAAGCAGATCTCCCTCGTTTTGGTGGGGGCGGACCGGATTGCCTGTAACGGGGATACCGCCAATAAAGTCGGGACTCTGGGTTTGGCCATTTTATCCCGCCATTATGGCATTCCCTTCTACGTGGTGGCACCGCTTTCATCGTTTGACTTCCACTGTGAAACCGGCGCCACAATCCTGGTAGAAGAACGGGATCCGCAGGAAGTGTTGTACTGCGGGAGAAAACGGATTGCGCCCGACGGGGTTTCCGTTTTCAATCCATCCTTTGATGTCACACCAGCAGCATTCATCACCGGATACGTCACCGAACAAGGTTTGATGGTTCCGCCATTCCGCAGTTGACGTAGAACGGTCTCCTCTGCTATAAATTCCTTGCAGTGGGCCTTTAGCTCAGCTGGTTAGAGCGCACGCCTGATAAGTGTGAGGTCTCTGGTTCGAATCCAGAAAGGCCCACCATTTTTGTTTTATCGAACTCATTACCAACCCGCTCGACTCGGGTCACTTGCCCGCTCATCATAGTGCCTCCTGGAGCAGTGCTTTTTGCAGTCGGTTGCGCGTCGACAGACCTGTCAAAGCAGGGAAATAGAGATGAAAAAATGAGTGGCTGTCGCCGATTTATGTACGCAGGCGATCATCAGCCCGCTGGGGGTCCTGACGACAGTCGAGGACAGCATAGACGCGGATGGCGTCACCCTCGATCCGGTAGTAGATCGCGTAAGGGAATCGCTTGGACAGAAGGCGGTAGTACTTTTCGAAGTAGATTGGCTGGATGCCGCCGAATAGAAGGAGGGAGCCAATGTCGGAGAAGAGGGAGTCAAGGAAGTAGTCGCCGAGATCGAGTCGTTGTCTTTTGTAAAAGGTATATCCGGAAAGCAAGTCGGCTTGGGCGGCGTCGAGGATCTCAATCCTCATTTGGCAGAATCGCGGATGTGCTGCTTTGCTTCTTCCCAGTTTGTGAATTGTTCCTGATCGTTCAGCAGGCGCGCTTCGCGCGCCTGCAAGACGTCGCGGTGCCATAGGGGAGAAGGAACGGTCGTTTCGACGCGGCAGAGATCCACCCAGATACGCTCCAGTGCACGCAACTTTTCCTCAATAGTCATCTGCTCCAGCGGCAGTACAGCTTCCATATCCAACCTCCTCAAAGACTATGGATATTGTATCAAGGACGCAGGGCATGAACAAACCAGAGTCGTCACGACGAATACTGACGAGAATTGGGGACATCCACTGATTATTCTTGACAAGCGGGGAAAGGAACCGTATGAATCCCCTTCTTTTGGCACCCCTCCTCCGGCGCCGCCTATCGTGCCAACTTTTTAAAAAACTCCGTTCGTCGCGACTCTTTCGTCAATCGACCTTTGGCGAATGAGAGATTCGTCAACGATCTGGAGAAGCGGTTTCAAATGAGACGGGCAAGGGGGAAAGCCGGCGGACCTGTTTAACGCAGGGAAAAGCGACAAAAAATGAGTGGCTGTCCCCAATTTGTGTGTTGCCGTTAACTCGCAACTCGCCACTGTCTCCATTTCGTCATCCTGAGCGCAGCGAAGGATCTTGCCTGTGGATTTTGACCCATGAAGTACCAAAGGCCAGACCCTTCGCAAAGACGGCTCAGGGTGACAAGAGGTGGACGGCTGTAGAGTAGGGAGATGAGCAACAGTC
>JAPLHX010000194.1 GCA_026389415.1 Coprothermobacterota bacterium
CCATTCGGTCAGAATCTCTTGTAATAGGGCTTCCTCCTTCGGATTGGTGACATCCACCAGACGGCGACCCTCAATCCGGAGGATCACAGGGGTTTGGATATCCTCTTCTTCCGGATAGAAGGCAGCGTATTCGGAACCCTCGTATTCAAACCGCGCTTCATAATGATAGGCGTGTGGGGTGCCGAAACCGTCGTATTTAGCGATGCTCATTTCGTCGAGCTCTTCGTCGTTAATCACCGTCATCCTCAGATTTCCTAGTGCGAGCTTCCAGGTAACTTTGTAAAATTAGCACAGCGGCTGCTCGATCTGCCAGCCCTTTGTGCCGTGATGGTTTGTACCCCGCTTGGCGTAGTTGGCGCAGAGCAATGGTGGTGGTAAAACGTTCATCCCAGAAGGCTAGGGGAAGCTGTAAATGTTCCCGTAAAACCTGGGCGAACGATCGTACGCTGGTGGTTTGTGCCGTATCAATTCCCTTTAGGTTCAAAGGAAGTCCCACCACCAGTTCTGTGACGCCTTTTTCTCGTACCAGCCGGGCTAGAGCGGCCATATCTTTCTCCATGGTGAGCCGAACCAATGTTGGCAGAGGACTAGCGATGATTCCGAGCGGATCGGAGAGGGCCAGTCCAATGTAATGCGAACCAACATCAAGCGCGAGCAGACGCAGTTTGGATCAGCTCCTCAACTTTTTCCAACGCTTCACGAAGGCGGGCAGGATTCTTACCACCCGCCCGACCCATCTCCGGTTTGCCACCTCCGGAACCATCGATGATGATTCCAGCCTCCCGTGCCAACTGTCCAGCATTCCAACCAGCCTGCACCAACTGGCTGCTGACCCGAATCAGGACCAGAGGTTTTTCCTGCCAAATGCTGGCCAAAACCACGACACCTTCTGATAGACCTTCCAGCACGAAATCAGAAAGTACTGTGAGGGCGTCGATGTCCAATGAATCAACAGCGGTGATTACGCAGGGTGAGCCCATTGTCCGGTTTTGATGCAAAAGTTCGACGCTTAAACTGCGCAGGTAGCGGTCGCGATAGGCTATCGATTGCTTGCGCTCTTCCGCGTTTTCAGTCAGGAGCTTTTCCACCTTTTCCGCCAAAGTCAAGGGTTGTCCCCGTAACAACTCAGCAGAATGCTGCAGTGTGGCACGCTCTTGTTGCAGTCGTTGGATTGCAGCAGCTCCCGTTAAGGCCTCAATCCGGCGCAAGTTCGAACCTACTCCGGTTTCGAGTAGGATCAGGAATGTGCCGACTTCACCCGTATGAGCTAAATGCGTTCCACCGCAAAGCTCGCGTGAATCACCCGCCTCCACGATTCGCACCACCTCGCTGTATTTCTCGTTGAAAAGAGCCATAGCTCCAAGCTTTTTTGCTTCTTCGAGGGTGGTTTGGGTCGCTGTAACCGCTAGATCCGCTCGGATCATCTCGTTCACGTGTTGTTCAATCGCTGTAATTTCGCTGGCGGTTAAAGCGGCAAGATGGTGGAAATCGAATCGCAAGCGGTCTGATTCCACCAGAGATCCAGCCTGGTTGACATGTTCGCCAACGACTTTGTGTAAGACAAAATGCAGCAGATGTGTGGCTGTATGGGCGCGCTCAATGCCTTTACGCCGAGCTTGGTCGACCTCGGCTTTCACCACGAGTTCATTGGTTAAGAGCCCCTGTGTTACTTTCAGACGATGAAGTGTCACACCGTCCAATGGGCTTTGTGTATCCAGGACCTCCGCTTCACCCCCAGGCCAGATCAAACGACCACAGTCGCCGATTTGTCCGCCCTTTTCTGCGTAGAAGGGAGTTTCACCCAGATACGCTTCACCTTCTTTTCCGATAGGGAGCAATCCGACTTCCTGTCCTCCGGCAAAAAGGGCCAGCACGGGTGTTATTGACTCGGTGGTTTTATAGCCGACGAACTCGGATTCGCCTCGACTTTCCCGCAGGGCAACGAAGGGTGAGGTTTCCATTCCCACTTTCTTCAAAGTGGCGCGAGCCCGTTCGCGTTGTTTCCGCATCTCGCTGCTGAAACCATCTCGATCCACGGACACCCTTTGTTCTTGGGCGATTTCATCGGTCAACTCTAACGGAAATCCATATGTATCATAAAGACGGAATGCATCAGCGCCAGAGAGCATGGGAGAAGGCAAATCCCTCAGCAGATTCTCCAAAATCGTCATTCCATCTTCCAACGTAGTAGCGAAGCGGGTTTCCTCCGCTTTCACAATGGTTTGGATGTACCCTTCCTTGGTTAGGAGCTCCGGATAGCCATGCCCCATGATCTGCACCACCTTTGGTACCAACTTGTACAGGAAAGATTCGCGCAGTTGGAAATGACGCCCATAACGGAAAGCACGACGAATTACCCGACGGAGAACATATCCCCGCCCTTCGTTGGAAGGAACGATTCCGTCTCCCACTAAGAAGGTCATTGCTCGCAGGTGGTCACCAATAACTTTTAGGGCTACGCCCTGCTCCGATGATAGCTCTCGGCCAAGGCCGCCCATGGCGGAAACGGCATCGATCAATGGCTGGAACAGGTCGGAGGCAAAAACTGTATTTTTTCCTTGCGAAGCCATGGCCAAGCGTTCCAACCCCATACCGGTATCGATGTTCTTCTGCGCTAAGGGAATCAGTCTTCCCTGCTCATCCTTATTGAATTCCATGAAAACTAAATTCCAGATCTCGACGAGGCGTGAACTTTCATCGCCAGGCCGGGCTGGAGGACCCAATTCGGGACCGAGGTCGAAATAGATTTCTGAACAAGGTCCGCAGGGACCGGTTCCAGTGTTGCCGACAGGACCCCAGAAGTTATCCGCCTCTCCTAGACGAACAATCCGATCGCGGGGAACTCCGATTGTGTTGGCCCAAATCCCCGCCGCCTCGTCGTCATCGCGATACACGGATACCCATAAACGATCAGGTGGAAGGACCAGTTCGCCCACCAGGAATTCCCAGGCCATTTCGATCGCTTCAGTTTTAAAGTAATCCCCCACTGAAAAATTCCCCAGCATTTCTAAAAAAGTGAGATGACGTGGTGTGCGGCCCACATTGTCGATATCTGTCGTGCGAAAGCATTTTTGCACCGTGACCATTCGTCTTGCCGGCGGTTCTTCCAGTCCGAGAAAAAACGCCTTCATCGGGACCATTCCGGCCGAGGTGAAAAGCAAGGACGGATCATCCGGAACCAGGGAGATACCGGTCCGAGCAAGGTGACCATGACGCTGGAAGAAATGCAGGAAGTCCGCTCTAAGCTGGTTGCTGTTCATCGGGCGCCCTTTCTATCGGACTGGGTGCAGATGTTTGTATTTGGCGGAAAAAACGATAGATGGCTCGAGCGAGTGACACCAAGGGGACCGCAGTGATCGCTCCCCAGAACCCAAAAAGTGTACCGCCGACCAGTACAGCCAGGATAACGATCACCGGATGAAATCCCATTTGCCGGGAAAGGATATTCGGTGAGAGCACATAGTTCTGAAATGCTTGCACGACCAGGAAGAACAAGGCAATGTACACCAGGGAAAGGACCGGCCGACCCAGGGAGAAGAGAATGGCTGTACTCCCTGCAATTACGGGTCCGAAGTAGGGAATGAATTCACCAAAAAAACCAACGATGCCCAGGAACCAAGCGTAAGGAACCCCAAGTAACCAGCTGCCAAGGGCATCCAAAACCCCCACAATCAATGCCTGCAGCAACAATGCGCCCAGGTACCGACTGACCAACCCGGAGACGCAATCTAGGAACTCGCGCGTTCTCTCCCGAAAGGCGTGTGCTAACCAAGCATGAAGCACAATCTTTAGACGTGGCCAGTCTTTCAACAGGAAGAAGGAAATAAACAGCACAAACACCGTGGAAACCAGGAAACTGACGACACCGACACCTGCTGAGAGGACCTGGCTGATAATCTCGCCCAATCCAGTCTGCAAAGTCTGTCCGATCTGTTGATTCAGTTGACCCCAAGAAAGGCCAAGGCCGAGGGAACGAAGGAATGGGTCCACTTGGTTCAATAGCCCTTGCAGCGAAGCTAGGATGGAGGGGAGGTTGTTCTTTAAAACGACCATTTCCTGGATAATCGTAGGAATCAAGAAATAAAAAATCAGGAAAACCAAAGCTAAAAAAACTAGAAAGACAAGGATGGCGGCCGGCACTCGCCGGAACACTCTTTCTAATACGCGTACCAGGGGGTGCAGGATGAAGGCGAGAAAGCCAGACATCAGCAAAATGATAAAGACGTTAACCAGCTGACCCACCAACCAATACAGAACCCAAGCGAACAGTAAAATCAGGAGCACAAGTAAGATGCTGAGGCCCACGCTCCATAATAGTTCGCGATTCCGTTGGATAAGGCCGGATCCATTCATGGTAACCTCTTATTATAGGGGATTCCTGGCGGAAAGCTGGTGTAGCACCAGAGGAGATCGCGGGCCATCTCAGATCTCAAATCTCAAATCTCAGATCTCAGATCTCAAATTGGAGGGGAGGGTGGGGTACTTTCCGCTGGTTCCGAGGTTTTTCCGATCGGTAGAGGAGCGGTCCATCGTTTAAACTCCCGCCATACTATACGCAAGAGGATCACTACTGGTACTGCCAGGATCGCTCCCCAGAAACCGATCAATGCCGCACCGGCCAGGGTCGCTAGGATCACCACCAAAGGATGAAGGTTGAATTGACGGGACATTAACCAGGGGGTTAGCGCATTGTTGATCAGAACGCGCAAACCTAACCAGATCAGGAAGACATAGAGGAGAGTGAAAGGCGGCAGCCCAACGGAGAGCAATAAGGCAAGCACGAGGGGCACCAACGGACCGAAATAGGGGATGAATTCGAAAAAAAATGAAACCAAACCGATCAAAGCTGCATATTGAATTCCCAAAAGTAGCGTACTTAAGCCGAAAAAGATGCCGGAGATCGTAGCGATAAAGAACAAAGCCAGCAAATACCTGGTCACAAGCTGATAGAGATCATCGAGAATTAGGGGATTCCATCGTGGGTAGCGCTCCAAGTAGGAAAGCGACTGCCTTCGAAAGCGCGGCCAATCCAACAGCAGGAAAAAGGAAATGAACAGGACAAAAAAGAAATTTACAAAAAAGTTCGCCACGCCCAAACCAAACGTCAGGGTGTTTTGAATCAAGGGACCCATGAAATTCTGCAATGCTTCCACCAAACGCTGGGACAGAAGCGCTAGTGAGAGCCCCAAGTTCAGCGATTGTAACTGGCGGTCCAACTCCTCCAAAAAATTTTGAATGGAGGCAGTGATCCCGGGCATATTGTTTTGCAACTTGGCGATCTCTTGGATCACAGTGGGGATCAGCAGATAACCCAGCAAACCAATCAAAGCAAGGAATAGGAGCATTCCTAGAACCACCGCCAGCCAGCGGGGTAGAAATCGGTGCAATAGGAAAAGTAATGGGTTCAACAGGAGAGAGAACAACGCTGAAAAGAGGAGAATGACGATAACTCCTCGAATTGCGCTCAAGAAGCCGAACACTAACCAGAGAACTCCCAGGATGAGCAGCACGACAACGGTTGCCAGCCCCACAGTCCATAAGAGAGTTCGATTCTGTTGTATTTGTTCCACTAGGCGCATCGAGAGCGAGTACCTTCCCCGTATTATACTATTCTGCAGACGATGAAGAGAGCATTATGGCATATCCTCCTTGGCGGTGGTTTGGCTGCCCTGGAGCTAGTGGCAGCCATCCACACGGTAGTGCTGGATGTTCCCTATCTTTTCCTGGGTCTCCTGTTTCTGCTTTTTTTCCTGGTTTCTCTGCTAGTGTTGCGCCGAAAAGAAAACCACCCCTTCTTCCTTCTGACATTTCTGACCTACGCACTTGGTGTATTGGGATATTACTTCTTGGTTCTGCGTACGCAACGATTGCCCATAGTCCTTTTGTCTGTCCTCTACTATTGTTTGTTTTACATATTTCCCGCCTTGCTGGGAATTCTAGTGTACTTGTTGGTGCGAGAGTTGTTTCGTCCCGTTCCACCCCGCCCTGTACGTGCGATCCGTTTGGAGCAGGAACTGAGGATCAAGACCCGAAAGCGGAAAACAGCTCCAGCAGAACCGGAGGAAGAGGATTGATCAGCTTCCTCAAAGTGCTAGGGGTGTTGTTGCTGTTAGTCATTCTGATTGCTCGGCGCTGGAATATCGGGTTGATCATGTTGGCAGCAGCATTGGTGCTCTCCCTCCTTTTTTCGATGGGCATCGGCTCTTGGATACTGGTGGCAGGAAAAGCCATGATCAAACCAGACACACTCTCCTTGTTGGCTGCGCTTTTGCTAATCCAGTTGCTGGAAGCGACACTGCGCCGGACGGGCTTGCTGCAGCAAATGGTTGATTCCCTGAAAAAAATGGTACTGGATCATCGGATTGTGACTGTTTTCCTGCCTGCGTTTCTTGGGTTCCTCCCTTCGGCGGGGGGGGCTCGGTTTTCCGCCCCCTTGGTGGCTGAGGCTAGTAAGGATCTCAATCTTACAGGAGAACGAAAGGCTTTCATCAATTACTGGTTTCGTCATGTGATGGAGCCGATCGTACCGATCTATCCAGGCTTGATCATGGCAGCCGGCTTGCTGATGATCTCCGTTCCTCAACTCGTTTCTCGAACTTGGCCGTTCACCATCGTAATGATACTGGCGGGTTTGCCGCTTGCCTTTGCTGGAGTTGCCTACCGTGGTGTTGGGAGGCAGGAAAGGATGAGTGGGTCCAGGGACTGGCTTAGGCTCCTTTCCTCGCTCGTGCCCGTCGGTTTGATCATGGTGTTAGTGATGGTTTTCCAGGTGGATTTGGTGATCTCCTTAGCCAGCGCTTTCCTCTTCACTTTGGTTTGGGCCATTCTTGGTTTCCGTTGGCGCGGTCGCGAACTTAGCCGGGTTGGCAAAGAACTGCTATCCAAAAGCACCTTGAATATCGTCTTCCTGGTGCTGGGCGTCTTCGTGTTTAAAGACACCCTTCAAACTTCGGGTGCGGTGGAAGCACTGACTGCCTTTTTCCAATCCGCCCACGTACCAGACTTGTTGTTGGTTGCCCTTTTACCGTTCTTAATCGGTTTCTTAACGGGATTGACTCCCGGTTTTGTAGGCGTTGCTTTCCCCTTACTGCTGGAGATTTTCGGCAATCCACCAAATCTGTCGGTGATCGCGCTGGCGTATGCGGGAGGATTGGCGGGGATTCTATTGTCTCCAGTGCATCTGTGCCTGGTGCTCACGAAAGAGTATTTTCAGGCGGATTGGCTGAAACTCTATCGGATGTTATTGCCGGCTTCACTGGCCCTCCTGCTAGCGGCGGTTCTGCTTCTCCAAGTTTGGTAAGCTAGCGATATGAACCAGTTAAAGCGTTTTTCCACCCGCGCCGTTCATGCCGGCCTGGATTGCCTTCCGGAAGGCGCAACCACTCCTCCTCTGTTTCAAACGTCGGCATTTGCTTTCCCTTCCGCCCAAGAAGGGGTCCGGCGGTTCCAACAGGAAGAAGGTTATGTTTATTCCCGTTATGGCAACCCGACGGTTCATGCCGCAGAGCAACGATTGGCATCTTTGGAAGGATCGGAAGATGCACTGCTTTGTTCTTCCGGCATGTTCGCTATCACCTGTTCCCTTCTTTCCCTGCTGCAGGTTGGCGATCACCTGATCAGCGAGGAATCGGTCTATGGCGGGACCTACAGCTTATTCAACCAACTGTTTCCCCGTTGGGGGATCGAAGTCACGTGGGTGGATACGCTTGATGCTGATGCCATCCGCAAAGCATTGCGCGCTTCTACCCGGGTTCTCTATCTGGAGACGCCCGCCAATCCCCTCTTGAAAGTGCTTCCGCTCGCCGAACTGGCTGAATTTGCCCAGCAAAACAATTTGATATCCGTTGTCGATTCCACCTTCGGCACCCCCTACCACCAAACGCCGCTCGCGCTCGGCTGCGACCTGGTGATTCACTCCGCTACCAAATTCCTGGGTGGACACGGCGACCTAACCGCCGGAGTCGTTGCGGGTAATCACGCACAAATCGAACGAGTTCGAAAGCAATACCACCGCCTGATGGGTGGCATGCTCTCTCCCTTTGAAGCGTTTCTTCTGGCTCGTGGGCTGCAGACATTACCGCTGCGAATGGAACGGATTTCCGCAACCGCTTTGACTTTGGCCCATTTTCTGCAGAAAGAACCAGCAGTTTTCTGCGTTCATTATCCGGGCCTGGAGAGTCACCCACAGCATGAAATCGCTTGCCGACAGATGCAAAACGGATTTGGTGGGGTACTCGCCTTCGAGATGAAGGAAGGGTTCGCCGCGGCGGTCCGATTCCTGGATTCGTTGCAATTGATCCTACGCGCCGCCTCCCTGGGGGATGTCAATACATTGATCATGCATCCGGCGTCTTCTTCTCACCGGGCACTTTCCCTGGAGGAACGAAGGGTTCTGGGGATCGGCGCCGGGTTGCTGCGTCTTTCCGTGGGGCTGGAAGACCCTATCGATCTACAGGAGGATCTGAAACAGGCGTTCTCCTGCATTGCCAAATGATGTCAAAGCCAATCCCAAATCGCGATCTTTTTTTCACGGAATGACTTGACTTTATAGATTGTGGATTGTATACAATATACATCAATCCCGCCAAGGAGGGCGAAATGAAAACGATTCGCATCAAAGCGGTACTCTCCCTATTTTTGGCGTTGGTGTTCTGCGGCACAGTGTTTGCAGCCACAAACGTTGTGCACCCCGTGGAATACCAATCCCCCATCCGTGATGCATCCTGGGCCCAGATCCCGTTTGAAAACGGCACCGGTGCGCTAGAATGGGAAACCGATAAGGGCAAGGTTACGACCGAAGGGGCTAAAATCATTGACGGTCGCACCTACGTTCCCTTCCGCTGGGCTACTGAGCTCTTTGGTGGCGCGGCTACCTGGTCTAGCTTGGAAGACGGGACCACGGATCGCGTCTATCTCTACGCTCCCGGAGCGGAGATCACCACCACTCCCACCGTGGCGCGCCGACCGTTGAGCACGATCGTTTATAACTGGATTCCCAACCTAGACGAATACCTAACCACCATGGAGAAGGAGTTCGAGGCGGCGTATCCGGAAATTGACCTAACGATTATGAATTTGCCCGATTACTACGGGGATCCTTACGGAGTTCTGGTCAATCAGGCAGATGTCTATGAATGCGATGAGGTCATGTTGGAAGCGATGAAGGCGGCCGACAAGTTGCAACCCTTAGCCGCCGGCGAAGTCCCCAACCCGGACGACTTCTTGCAGATCTGCAAGGATGTGGCGGTGGACGCTAGCGGCACCTGGTGGGGTATTCCCCACTGGACCTGCACGGACTTCATGTTCTACAACAAGAACGACACGGAACTGGCCGCAGTGACGACCTTCTCCCAATTGGAACAAGTGATCGGCGGCCAGGATCATACGCCGGGTCAGGGGCTTCTGGTCAATTTCATGGGATACCAGACACATAATAGGTATATGGACCTTTTGATGGATCTCTATCCGACCGACCCCGCTACCTATTGGAGTTATGTGGACAAAGACAATGTCAATATGCAGGTTGTGGACTACATGAAACGGATGATCGCTATGGAGGACCCGGGCATCGGAAGAAATGTGTTAAACGACAAGATATCTGAATATCTTATGCGACAGTTCCTCGCCGGCAACGGCCGAGCCTATGTCTATTACTCCGAGGCGCTGGGTTACATGGCGGAACTGATTGATTATGCTCAAAATCAGTGGTTCGATACCACTCTAAACATGGATGACATCGCCATTATGCCGTTCATTCAGGCCGATGTCCCCGTATCTGCCTCGACCGGTTACGTGGATAGCATGTGTCTGGACAAGTCGCTGACCGGTCAGAAGCGAGCCGATGCGCTAACATTCTCCCAGTGGGTCTGCAGCACGCAAGCGAACGTGCATCAGGTAGCCCCTCCGGATGGGAGTGCCGTTCGTTACCTCTCCCCCGCGCGAATGTCCGTCTATACGGACCCGGGTCTGCTGGCAGTCGCTCCTCTCTACGAGTCGATGCTCCCGGCGATGCAGCGTGGCCGCTATTTCCTTCCTCCGGCCAACTTAGACCTGCCGGGATTAACAGATAAGTTAAACGAGCTTCTGCCGTTCAACTAGAAACCAGAATGGAGAATCCAGTGGCCGGGATGATATCCCGGCCACTGGATGAATGTACAGGGGAAGGTGAAGGCAATGGATACATCAGCAACTAATGGCCTGCGGCGGACGATGCGAACGGAATTGGTGCAGCTCATCCGGGAAGCGATTTTGAACCGAGAGTATTTGCCGGGTCAAAAACTCGTTGAAGAAGAAATCTGTTTGAAATTTGGAGTGAGCCGAACGCCGATCCGTGAAGCATTGTTGGTTCTAGAGCAGGAAGGATTGGTTGACAACCAACCGCACCTGGGCATGTTCGTGGTTTCTTTTCGACGCGAGGAAATCGTCGATTTGCTGCACGTAGAGGCTGCTATGGAAGGTCTGGCGGCGGCTGAAGCAGCTAAACACATCCAGCCAAATGAAATCTAGGAAATGCAAGCATTACAGCGGGATATCACAGCTCGAAAGCAGCCAGTGAGACAGGAGGAATTCTTCCAATACGATCGCCAATTCCATGCCCTGATCGTGAAATTCTCGCGATCCCCGACCTTGATCAATATCCTGGAGAAGCAGCTTTCGTTGGTCTATCTCTGTCGTTTCTACACGATTCGGGCGCCGGATCGTTACGCGCACTCATTGCAAGAGCACCAGGCGATTATCGACAGCTTTATTAGTCAAAATTCTTCAAAGTCAGAAAAGGCGGCGCAAGACCATTTGGAGAGTGTTATTCGAGACTTCGTAAAAATGTCCAATGGAAAGGAAACCGCTGCAGATGAAAAACGCAATTAGAATTATCGGAACCGACGATATTCGAAACCGACCCACCTTCGCGAAAGTGCGCGACGCCTACTTCCGAGCGAATCCTCCAGCCAGCACGTTGGTAGAGATTAGTCGATTGGTGATGGACGATTTACTGCTCGAAATCAATGGCATTGCAGTTGTGGACGAGGGCACCGCAGTGGTTCATTCCCGCCTCGACCAAGCCAATCAACTAGCCCTTGATAGAATCGGCGAAACGCGGGTGTTTTGGCGAGATGTCAATTTAGCGGAACAGAAAATCCCCTGGTTGCGCAAGCACAGGGTTTTGCATGCCGGTCCGCCTCTTGTCTGGAACGAAATGTGCGGGGCGATGCAAAATGCTGTACTTGGTGCAATTTTGTTCGAAGGCTGGGCAAAGGATCTCGACGAAGCGCGCAATCTAGCACAAGAGATTGAATTCGATTCTGCGCATTCACACCAAGCGTTGGGTCCGATGGCCGGCATCATCTCACCTTCGATGCCGGTCTTGATTTTGGAAAACCAGGCATTTGGCCACCAGACGTTCGCTACCATCAATGAAGGATTGGGTAACACTCTCCGTTTTGGCGCTAACAGCCCAGAAGTGATCAACCGCCTGCATTGGCTGAGAAACACTTTGGCACCGATGCTCCAGCAGGCGCTGGAGTTGGGTAACCCGGTTGATGTTTCGTCCATTGTCGCTCGCGCCGTGCAGCGCGGAGACGAATGTCACAATCGCAATAAATCCGCCACCTCCCTCTTAATTCGGCGATTGGCACCTTGGCTGGTGCGAACTTCATTTTCCCGAGAGCAAGTCGCGGAAGCCTTGCTCTTTTTGGATAGTAACGATCATTTCTTCCTCAACCTTTCCATGGCGGCAAGCAAAGCGACCCTGGAAGGCATCGTAGGATTGAGAGATTGCACCTTGGTGTCTTGCATGGCCGCCAATGGGGTTCAATTCGCCATTCAGGTAGCTGCGCTCGGTCACCGATGGTTTCCAGTCACAGCCCCTTATGCCCAAGGTCGTTATTTTGAAGGATACAGTGTGCGAGATGCCAATCCGGTGATGGGAGACTCTTACATTTCTGAAGCGGCCGGACTTGGCGGAATGGCTATGGCGGCAGCGCCAGCCATTACGAGTTTTGTTGGCGGAACCACGCAGGATGCAGTTGGGACCACCTTAGAAATGTATGCGATTACCGCGGGGGAGCATCTTCATTATCAGATTCCCATGCTCAATTTCCGGGGTACTCCACTGGGCATCGACATTCGCAAAGTGGTGGATTTGGGAATCACGCCTGTAATCAACACAGGCATCGCGCACCATCTGCCTGGAGTAGGACAAATTGGAGCAGGGATTTTTCGCGCTCCGATCCAATGCTTCCAAGATGCAGTGCAAGAGTTTCAAACGGGAACACCAAACGCAACGGGTTCAAACCAAAAGGAGAAAGAAAGGGAAACATGAAGATCATCGATTTATCCATGGTCACAGCCACCGACCCCAGTCCGTTAATGAATGTACGCATTACGAATCTATCCCATGAAAATGGGGCCAAGGAAGATCAGAAATACTATGACATCGACCCCAAAGACTGGCCCTTCCCCGGCAATGCTTGGGCGGACGATTTCATCGAAATGACCACTCACGCAGGAACCCATATGGATTCACCGTGGCACATGGGTCCGCTCTGCGAGGGCAAGACCCCAAAAACGATCGAAGATTGGCCACTGGAGTGGTGCTATGGCGATGGCGTGGTAGTAGACATCCGAGATCTTCCTGACGGTTATCAGTTGTCTCCGGAGGACCTTAAGGATCGGTTGCACAAAATTGACTACACCTTAAAACCAATGGATATTTTCTTAACGATGACGGGAAACGACAAACTTTGGGGACAGCCCAACTACGCTGATCACGGCGGCCATCTCTCAGCCGATGCCCTGGAATGGGTGTTGGATCAAGGGATCAAGACGGTAGGAACCGATTCTTGGAGTTTTGATATCGGCTACAATCACTGGTCGAAACAGTATAAAGAGCATGGCCGCGATCCCAAATACCTTTGGCCCTGTCATCTATTGGGTACCCGGAAGGAATATGCCCACTACGAAAAGCTAGCGAATTTGGATCAGTTGCCGGCATTTGGATTCAAGTTCTTTGGTTTCCCGATCAAATTCTACCGGGGCAGTGCCGGCTACGTCAGAGCCGTGGCGTTCGTCGAGGGATAAAGTCCCATGCAAATTCGCGATCATCTTTTCCCATCCAGCCTAGTGGAAGCGGTGGAAATGTTGCACGCCGAGGGTGGCAAGGCTCGTCTGATTGCCGGAGGAACCGACCTGATCCTGGAGATTCGCGACCAAACGAACGAATTCGAGGTTTTGGTTGATATCAGTCATGTTCCTGGATTGGACCGGATCGAGAAAAAAGGCGAGTTGATTTGTCTTGGTCCGCTGGTGACCATGGCCAAAGCGGAGAATTCTACCATGCTGAAACAAGACGCACCAGCCCTAGCTGAGGCTTGCTCTTGGGTTGGTGGACCCCAGATTCGTAATCGCGCGACCTTAGCCGGCAATATCGTTTCCGCCCAACCGGCAGCAGACGGAGCCATAGCTTTGTTGGCGCTCGATGCCCGATTGAAAATCCTCGGAAGACTCGGGGAGATCGAGCATTGAATGGATCGCACAACGCCCCGGGGAAGTTTCAGCATTCCGGCGAATGACAAAGAGGAAAGCGCTAGCACTACCACAACTCAACTGCGCTGTCTGGATGTCGCAAACAGGAAATCAATGCACAGCGATCCGAATTGCATTGGGACCTGTCGCCGAATCACCCTTTCGAGCGCGTCAAGCCGAAGCATTTCTGCTGGGGAAACCTCTCTCTTTGGAGAATCTTGCAGCTTGCGCAGCAGCGGCTTGCAAGGAAGCTCAACCACGAGATTCCGTCTTACGAGGTTCCGGCCGGTACCGAAAACAGATCGTAGCCGTCATCGTTCGGGAAACACTTGAGCAAGCCGCCAACAGATTGGAAGGGAGCCAGGCATGAAGAAGATCCGACTTCAGGTCAACGGGACATGGCGTTCTGGTTGGGCTGCTCCTGGGCAGACTTTATTGGAATTCTTGCGGACGGAACTCGATTGCACAGAAGTGAAGCACGGATGCGGAAAAGGGGACTGTGGTGCTTGTACGGTCATCCTGAACGGCATGGCGGTCGATTCTTGTCTGGTGCTTTCGCTCCAGGTTGACGGGAGCGCGGTAGTGACGGCCAAGGGTCTGGGTACAAAAGAGAATCCCCACCCCTTGCAGAAAGCTTTCATAGAAACGGGAGCGTTTCAATGCGGATTCTGTACACCGGGCATGATCCTGTCAGCAAAAGCTTTGCTCGACACCAATCCGCAGCCGACAAAAGCGGAAATCCGAAGAGGCCTCTCGGGAAATCTATGCCGCTGTACGGGATATCGGAAAATCGAAGAAGCTGTTACCGCAGCCGTGGACTATTCATCAAAGAATCATGGCAGTACAGAAGACAGCACTCATTGATTGAGGAATAGGAGGTTACAGGATGCCAGAGCAAAGGACAGTTGATCTCTTGATCCACAGTGGAATCGTTGTCGTAGTGGATCCACAACGAACCATGATTGAAGATGGGGCAATCGCGATTGATCAAGGAAAAATCGTCGAAGTGGGCGCGACCGGTCTATTGAAGGAACGGTATCGAGGCAAGAAGGAAATCGATGCCACCCATAAAATCGTCATGCCGGGACTCGTGAACCTGCACTTTCATGCGGATAACTTTTCGCGCGGAGTTGGCGAGCATTTGGGCTTGGAAGAATGGATCGATACGATTTATTACCCCATGCTGGCTGCGATGACTCCTGATGACGCATACAAAACCGCGATGTTGGCATATTCGGAAGTCATTAAGGGTGGTACGACCACCGTCAATGATATGTATATCAAACTTCCATCTTTGGCCGATGCAGCAGAAAAGATCGGTATCCGAGCGGTTCTTTCCAGCGAGGGAGCTGATCTGATTGAAGGCCAGGAAACCTTGGAAGACAACGAGAAGGCCTTCTTGGAGCGGAATAATACAGCAAACGGGCGAATCAAGGTTGTTTTTGGAGTCGAGTGGGTTCCAGTTTGCTCCGCCCAATATATCAGAAAATGCCGCTATTTAGCGGATAAATACGGAGTTGGGGTGCATGTCCACCTAAACGAATCCAAGGGAGAAGTGCAATTGTGCCGGGAGAAATACGGAAAACCTCCGGTTGAATTTGTCTATGACTTAGGGTTACTGGGTCCGGATGTAGTCGCTGCACATTGTGTATGGCTTTCGGACCCGGAGATCGAGCTGATTGCCAAGACAGGCACCCATATTTCTCATAATCCGGTATCCAATGCAAAACTGGGAAACGGGATTGCCAGAACCATCGACTATCTACAAGCCGGCATCAATATCGGCCTTGGCACTGATGATGCACCGTGTAACAACAACAACGATATGTTTGAAGTGATGAAGTATGCCTCGCTGTTTCAAAAAGCAATTCATACCGATGCCAGCCTGCTCCCTTCCTGGCAGATTCTGGAAATGGCCACGATCAATGGCGCACGAGCATTGGGCCTGGAGAAAGAAATCGGTTCTTTGGAACCCGGTAAAAAGGCCGATGTGATACTGGTGGACACCTGGACCCCTGCGTTGACTCCAGTCTTCCTAGGGAAGAACTCAAATGTGTTGGCCCATCTCGTTTACGTAGCTCATGGGGACAATGTCGACACCACCATCGTTGACGGAAAGATTTTGATGGAGGGTAGAAAGCTCCTCACTGCCGACGAGAACCAAATCATTGAGGACGCCACCCGTGCTGCCAACAAAGTAATTCAAGTTAGAAAGATACGATGAAGACATCCCGATTGGCAGGAGGTTGACATGGTTGAGAACAACTTGACCGCAGCAGAAGTGATTCATATGCAGGAACAGTACCTGATGAAAAGCGTGGAGGCTTGGAACGATAAAGTCTTCGTCAAAGGGCAAGGCTCAACCCTTTGGGATATTGAGGGCCAAGAATACCTGGATTGTTTTAGTGGAGTCGCAGTGATTAATATCGGGCACGCTCATCCCAAAATGGTTGCGGCGGTACAGGATCAGGTAACAAAACTCACCCACCTATCTACGTTATACCGGACTGTGCCGATGCCGCTTTTAGCCAAGAAACTCGCCGAGATTGCCCCCATGGATCGGGGAAAAGCGAAGAGTTTCTTCTGCAATTCCGGTACGGAAGCCAACGAACATGCCATCACGCTGGCCCGCATCGCCTCCAAGAAATTCGAGATCTTCGGGCTGCAAAACGGCTTTTATGGCCGCGGCGGTTTCACGATGAGCATCACAGGGCTCGGCGCCTGGCGTTCCGGACTGGGGCCTTTCATGCCCGGAGCCCTCCATTTGCCGATGTATCACTGCTACCGATGTTCGCTGGGGCACAAGCATTACAGTGAGTGCGGTTACGCCTGTGCAAACTATCTGAAGATTGCCCTCAAGACGCAGACCAGCAACCGCACCGCTGCGGTTGTAGTAGAGCCAATTCAAGGTATCGGCGGTGTAGTGGAAGCACCTCCGGAGTATTTCAAGGTTTTACAGCCAATCCTTGCCGAGAACCAGATTCTCTTGATCGTGGATGAAGTCCAAACTGGTTTTGGCCGAACGGGAAAAATGTTCGGAATCCAGCACTATGGTGTTGAGCCCGATGTGGTGACTTTAGCCAAGGGGCTTGGTGGTGGGATGCCGATCGGTGCGGTTTTGGCTCGCTCTGACGTGGCTGACACATTCCCCGGTCCTGACTTCTCCACCTTCGGGGGCAACCCGGTAAGCTGCCGAGCGGCACTGGCTGCGATTGAAGTGATGGAAGAGGAGAATCTGACGGAAAACGCAGCGGACGTAGGGTCGTTTTTCAAGAGCGCTTTGTTAGAAATGAGCAGGCACCACCCCTTCCTTGATGATGTGGAAGGCAAGGGTTTGCTGATTGGTGCGGAAATCACGCTTGACAAGACCAAGCGTACTCCTGCCGGCAATGACATCCTCACACAAATATTGGACGAAGCTTTAAAAGAAAAGGTTCTCATCGGACGAGGAGGCCTCTATTACAACCGAATTCGCTTCCAACCCCCTCTTTGTTTCACCCGCAAAGAAGCAGTAAGAACGCTGGAAGCCTTTGAAAAAGCGCTGAGCATTGCGGAGAAATCAGCCCAATAAAGGAGAGCTCGTGAGCGAACAAATCGTTGGATTGCTGGCATTAATGAAACGGCGGCGGTCGATCCGTGCTTTTAAATCGGACCCGGTGCCCGATGCAGTGATCACCAATGTCGTTGAAGCTGCCAGATGGGCTCCTTCCAGCGCCAATTCCCAACCCTGGGAGATCGTTGTGGTCAGGGATTCCAAAACGAAGGAACAGATCCAGGAAAGCGTGAAACGAGTGATCGCCCGGATCAAGGAACTGCGGGATTTTCCCTTCCTCCGGACCTTTACGGGGCAATATTTGCTCGAAGCTCCCGTTCAGTTGGTGATTGTGGGAGACCCTCGGTTTGAATATGTGAGCATGATGCATCAGGTGGAACCCAACATTGAACAGTTTGCTTTTTGGGGCAGCGTGAGCATGGCCATTCAAAACATGTTACTGGCAGTGGAGGCTCAAGGGTTAGCTTCAGTGGTCTTTACGAACTTTTATCCAGAGGAGGTAAAGAGAATCCTGAGCATTCCCGACCCTTTGCAAATTCTGTGCATCCTGCCCTTGGGATACCCAAATGAGATGAAAGACCCACGCCCTCGACGGGATCCGAATTCCTTCCTTCATTGGGAACAGTACGATCCCCGCAAAACACGATCCGACGAGCTGATCGAGAGCGCGCACCAAGACCCGTATGGCGTGCAAGTAAAGGAATATTAAGAATGGAGGTCCAGGAGATGAAATACATCGGAAAACGCGTCCCGGAGATCCACGGTTGGGCCAAAGTCACTGGGCAAGCAACTTTCACCGACGACCTCCGCCTACCGGGAATGCTGCACGCCAAGATCTTGCGCAGCCCCCATGCGCATGCGCGTATTCGCGGCATCGATGTCAGCAAAGTCTTGCAACTTCCCGGTGTGGTTACGGTCATGACGGGCAAAGATACCCCTGGCATTAAATATGTCGCTCAAGTCTCCGACATGTACCCCTTGGCAATGGACAAAGTACGATATGTGGGGGATCCGGTAGCTGTAGTGGCCGCGGAATCCGAAGAAATTGCCCGAGAAGCCCTGTCCTTGATCGAAGTCGACTACGAGGTTCTCCCCGCGGTGTTCGATCCGCGAGAGGCACTCAAGCAAGGTGCGCCTCAAATTCATGAAGACAAAGCCAACAACCTGGTTCTTACCATAAAACGGGATTTTGGCAATGTTGATCAAGGCTTTGCAGAGTCAGATTTCGTTTTTGAGGATGAATTCTCCACCCAAGCCGTTCCTCATTGCAACATGGAACCACGTTCCAGCGCAGCTCTGATGAATACGGAAGGTGTTCTGCAAATCTGGTCCGGTACGCAAAGTCCCTATTTCGTCCGGAAAGAAGTAGCGCACGTGTGCAACCTTCCTATCTCACATGTTCAGGTGATGGAGATCCATTGTGGAGGGGGTTTTGGCTCCCGCTCCAAGTACTGCGAGGACGAAGGAGTCACGGCTCTTTTAGCCATTCGTACGGGTTCTCCTGTGAGGATTACCTTTTCCAGGGAAGAAGAAATGACCACCACCCGCATTCGTCACCCATTCAATATCCACCTCAAGACGGGAGTGAAAAAGGACGGGACCTTCGTTGCTCGGCAAATGGATCTGATCGTGGACAAAGGAGCCTATTGTCACTACGGTCCTGCTGTGACCGGATATGCTGCTGGTACGGCAGCCTCCCATTACCGGGTACCCCATTTCCGATTTACGGGGGATGTCGTCTACACCAACAAACAAGCGGGCGGTCCTTTCAGAGGGTTCGGTGCTCCGCAAGCGATTTTTGCGATTGAATCGCAAATGGATACGATCGCGGAGAAATTGGGGATCGATCCGCTGGAACTGCGTTTGCGAAACGCCAATCAATCGGGTGACACCACCGCCTGTGGATGGCAGATTACGACCTGTGGCCTGGAAGAATGCCTGCAGAAGGTCGTTTCTTCCACGAATTGGCAGGAAAAGTGGAAAGCGGAAAAGACGGGTCGCTTCCGCCAGGGGATCGGCTTGGCAACAGCCATCCATGTTTCCGGCAGCAATGTGTTTCCCGATGGCGAGTTTTCCTCCATTGAGATCAAGATGTTCTTGGATGGTCAGGTTTCTGTCTATAAAGGCTCCGGTGATACGGGAACCTGGGCAAATACCGTGATTGCCCAGATCGTTGCTGAGGAACTACAACTGCCGATGGAGAAGGTTCGCCTAATTAGCATGGACACAGAAACCACGCCACAATCCTTGGGTAGTTTTGCATCCCGGGTGGCTTTCGAGGACGGGAATGCTGCCCGAATGGCTGCCATCCAACTGCGCAATTACCTGCTGGAATCCGCCTCGGCGCGCTTGCAAGTACCCGGGGAGGAATTGCAGATTGAGCAAGGGCAAATTGTGTACCAAGAAGATGCAGAGAAACGAATTTCCTATGGGGATGCCGTGTTCCATTCACCCCGTTGCGTGGGTCATCTTCTCAATTCCTTCTACCAGTATGTTCCTAATACTGTCAGGCTAACCCCCCAAGGATACGCCAATGTCTCTGCTGCCTACGCGTTTTCTGCACAGGCCGCGGAAGTGGAAGTGGATACAGAAACAGGCCAGGTGCGAGTTCTCCGATTCACGGTTGCCCAAGACGTTGGCAAGGCCATCAACCCGATTGCGGTCGAAGGACAGATCGAAGGCGCCTTGGCTCAAGGGATGGGATACGCCCTCACCGAGGAGCTGATAGTGGACCCCGAAACAGGGCGGGTCGTCTCCGATTGTTTGGATCGGGTCATGCTACCCACAGTGATGGACATTCCCCAAGAGCAGATCTTCCTGGTGGAGACTTGTGATCCTGAAGGTCCCTACGGGGCAAAAGGTGTTGGTGAAATCGGGCTGAATCCGACCGCTGCAGCGATCGCCAATGCTGTTCATAACGCTGTCGGATATCGTGCTCACAAGTTGCCCATCGAAGCGGAAGACGTCTACTACTTTCTCCACCCGGAGAAGAGATGAAACAGATGGAAGAAACCAGAACGCCGGAAATCGTTCTGGAAGTCCAAGGAATCTCCAAGCGCTTTGGGCAGGTTCAAGCTTTGGATTGCGTTTCACTCGCCTTTCGCAAGGGAGAGATCCACACCTTGCTGGGCGAGAATGGAGCGGGCAAGACTACCCTGATGAACATCATCTACGGACTCTACCAGAAAGATGCCGGTGAAATCTTCATCGATGGTCAAAAACAAGAGATTCGCTCCCCGTACGATTCCCTTAAATGGGGAATTGGTATGGTGCCGCAATTCTTCAAGTTGATTCCCGATTTGAGCATATTGGAAAATATCTACCTGTTCATGCAGAACACCAAGTTCTTTATCGACCGAAAGCAAGCGAAAGCGGCCATTCAAAAACTCTCGCAGATGTTTTGTTTTGGTCTGGAGGGGAAAATTGACACGGAAGTTGGTGCGCTTACCGAAGGCGAAAAACAAAAAGTTGAGATCCTAAAAATCCTCGCTCGCGGATCGAAGATCCTGCTCTTCGATGAAGCGACGAATGTGCTGGCTCCCAACGAGCTTGATTCGTTCCTGCAAGTGATTAAAGACCTGAATCAAAATGGCTATACCATCCTCTACATCACGCACCGACTGCAGGAAGCGCTTCAAATCTCCGATCGAATTTCCGTATTTCGAAAGGGAAAACTGGTTGGCTCGGTACCCGGAAAAGAAGCGACTCTCAACCAACTGACGATGATGATGGTAGGTTCTGAGCTCGCCAAGACCTCTACCGTTCAGAATAAAGTAAAAGGCAAACCTATTCTTGAAGTGAAGAATTTGTGCGTGACCGATGAGCGCGGGTTGCAAGCACTAAAGAACATCTCCTGCCAGTTTTACGAGGGTGAAATTGTTGGGTTGGCAGGGATCGAGGGAAATGGCAGTAACTATTTAGCCGAGGCTCTGATCGGATTGCGCCGCGTAAAAAACGGGAAGATTTATTATCGGGGAGCTGAAATTACTCGTTCGTTACCCCTGGATCGAATGAAGCAAGGAATGAGTCTGATGCCAAGTTCTAACGCCTTAGTCCCGTTGTTTAACGTCCGAGACAATTCCATTCTGGATTATCCGGAGCGCCTTCCTTTTTCACGTCATGGAATGCTGAATCGGAAAGCCATCACTGCACATGCCAAACGTATCGTGCAGGAATACCAAGTACAGACACCGAGTATCTTGTTACAAGCGAGCAAACTGTCGGGTGGGAACCGGCAACGTTTGGCTTTGGGCCGGAAAATCGAAGCCAACCCAAAATTCATGATTGCCTACCACCCCACAAAAGGTTTGGACATTAAATCACAGAGTTTCATCTACGAGAAGCTTCTGCAAATGAAAGATAACGGAGCCACGGTCCTTTTTATGGGGACTGATTTAGACGAACTCCTCTTAGTCAGCAACAGGTTAATGGTGATCTATCGGGGTCAAATTGTGGCTACCTTCGATGAACTTCAAGGAGTCTCGAAGTTCGATATTGGCGTTCTGATGACTGGTGGAAATCTCTGCGAAGGAGGTTCCAACAGTGGAAACTAGGGAACAATCGAGCTTGGAAAACACTCCCAACCCCAATCGAATGCCGCGGATCAAACTGCTGAATATTTCAAGACTGGCCTTGGCATCTCCTCTCGCTTACATCATTGCTTTCTTGTTGACCTTCCTCATCGGAGGAATTGTGATCTTGGCTCTCACCGGGCAAAATCCCATCACCGCCTACGGTTCTTTCTTTGCCTACAGTTTCTTTTCACCGTATGGGATTTTGGAAGTACTGGCGAAATCCACGCCGATCATCATCGCGGGTGCCGGGATGATCATTGCTTTCCGCTGCGGCCTTTGGAATTTGGGTGCCGAAGGACAAATGGCGATTGGCGCGATCATCTCCACAGCCATCGGCGTAAACCTTAACCTTCCCGCAGGTGTTCTCTTACCCCTCATTTTCCTCGCCTCTTTCATCGGTGGAGCACTTTGGTCTGGCATTTCGGGTTTCCTCAAGACAAAGTTTGGTGTCCACGAAATGCTGACGACGTTGATGATGAACTATGTTGCCCTGAAGCTGCTGGAGTACATGATCAGCGGACCCTTGAGCATGCCCCATCCGAACTACCCACGATCCTCCGAAATCCTGCCCCAGGCACAATTGCCTTTCTTGCAATACCCTCTCAATGTTACCTTCATCATTGCCCTGGTCTTAGTGCCAATTGTGTGGCTCCTGATCAATCGCACGAGCCTTGGCTATCGCTTGCAAGCGGTAGGGTTCGGCCACGAAGCTGCCCGATTGGCCGGCATGAATATTGCCAAATTGACATTGATTGTGATGTTGATCAGCGGTGGAATCTCCGCATTGGGAGGCACGGCGGAAGTAGTTGGTGATTTTATGCGGATGGAGCGGAATGTTACTGGAGGCTATGGATTTACAGCCATTGTCGTCGTGATGCTGGCTAGGGAGGAGATCATCGCGATGCCCTTTGCTGCTCTGTTCATCTCAGGGATGCTTGTAGGAGCATCTTCTTTAACCTTGGTGGGGATTCCTGCTGCTTTTTCCCAAATCCTGATTGGCCTTTTACTCCTTTGTGTTGTGTTCGCCGGGTTCATTGAACGATGGTTGAAACACCGGTGGGAAGAAAAGGCAAAGGTTGTATGTTAACTTCCGTCCTCGTTCAAGTCGAAAAGCAAAAAACACAGCTGTTGGAGTTCATTAGCCGGATGATTTCATTTGCTACACCGAATCCCCCGGCAAAAAATACCCATTCCTTACAGAAATGGCTAGGGGAATGGTTGGAAGGATTCGGAATTCAAACAGTATTCCATGATCTGTATCCGGGAGAGCCACTACTGGTGGGTAGAATCACTGGAGAAAAGCCCCTGCATACGTTGATTTTGAACGGACATGTCGATGTGGCGCAAATCAACGAAGATGAGCACTGGGATTCCGATCCGTTTGTAGCCCAATGGGACGAACGCTACCTTTACGGCCGGGGAGCTGCGGACATGAAGGGCGGGTTTGCCGCCGCTTTGTGGGCCGTTAAACTGCTACGCGAAACAGGCTTGCCTTTTCAGAACAACCTGATGATCCAATCTGTAATCGGCGAAGAGGCCGGAGAGCACGGAACCAAG
>JAPLHX010000325.1 GCA_026389415.1 Coprothermobacterota bacterium
TTTGTCAAAGGTCTTTAGATCGCTGATCCGGTCTACAATCTTTCCTTGAAGCTCCTGGATCTCGCGCACTTTGAGCAGGCAGCTGAGATCCGGGGTCGATAACTGATCAGCAAGCTGGAAGAGCATATTGGCGGCCTGATTGGCGTCGTCAACCTTAAGGACGGGCACCCTTGCGATGGCTCTCTCAACCTCCTTCTTCTCTTGCGTTTTTCCGCGAAGGAAAAAAGGCGTGGCCACTCGTTCTTCTGTCTCCTTGTTGGCATTCCACACGCGAGAATCGGGCCTTAGAGTGCCGGAAATCACGCGCAACATGTTGATCTTACCCACATAGGGATCGGTCATTGTTTTCCATACAATGGCTGCAAACGGAGCGGAAGGATCCGGCATGCGCGCAGCTTCGGCGTTCGTGCGCGGGTCCTTGCCTTTGGTTTCCCCCAGTTCAGCTGGAGAGGGCATATAATCTATCAGAAAATCCAGCACCGGCGTACTGCCCAGGTTGCACGGTGGAACAGCGCAGAGGACAGGGAATACCTTACCGGCCAGCACCGCCTTACGCAGGCCGATCCCAATCTCTTCCGAGGTTAACTGGCCCTCCTCAAGGTATTTTTCCAACAAGGTATCATCACCCTCCGCCGCCGCCTCCATCAGGCGTTCCCGGTATTTCTCCACCTGTGCGGTCATCTGGGAGGGGATTTCCCTGGGTTCGACCTTGCCGGTCTGTTGCTGGAACATCAGGGCTTGCATTGCCAACACATCTACCACACCGGAAAAGCTTGCTTCTTTACCGATTGGAAGATGGAAGGGAGTAGCGGATTTTCCGAAGGTCTCTTCAATACTGGTCAAAGCCTGGGTAAACGAAGAGTTTTCCTTGTCTAGTTTTGTAATGACGAAAGCCCTGGGAAGGTTACGTTCTTCCAGAGCTTTCCAATAAAGTTCTGTGCCCACCTCCGTGCCGGACTGGCCATTCACCAGAACCAAGGCGGCGTCGGCGGCACGCAGAGCCCCTTTGACTTCGCCCATGAAGTCAAGGAAACCAGGAGTATCCAGCAGGTTGATTTTATGGTCACGCCAAAACAAGTACCCTACAGTGGTGGCAATCGATGAATTGCGTCGGATTTCCTCCGGATCATAGTCGGATATTGTATTGCCGTCTTCTATCCGCCCAAGCCGGTTGATAGCTCCCGCGGTGTAGAGCAGCCCTTCTACCAGACTGGTTTTTCCTGCCCCCATGTGAGATACCACAGCCACATTTCGGATATCCTTGGTGCTCAGTTTCATTCCATTCCTCCACGCGATAGTTTTGCCCGCGGCACGCGCGTTTGTCTAAAAGGTGTAACCCGGATCTTAGCATGAGATGGCTTTAGCAGACAAATGATGGGCTCCGACAAGCCCTATTCGATGCCACGTTCACCCGAAACCGATTACAATTGCACTATGTCAAGAAAAACAACGCGGATCGTACTAGAGGGATTACCCCAGATGATTCACTGCGGAGCCTCCGAACAGGAACGATCCCAACCGCAAACTCTCCTGTTTGATCTGGAGTTGGAGTTCCCCTTTCCTGCCAATGATCGGATTGAAGCGACTGTGGATTATTCCGTCATCCCTAGACGCCTGGACAATCTATTGGGCAAGGACTCGTTCTGTTTGATTGAATTGATTGCCCAAGTGGTGGCGCAAGACTTACTCAAGACTTTCCCCCAATTGAATCAGGTTGCGGTCCGTGTACATAAACCAGACGCGCCTTTAGGAATTCCATTTTCTGATCTTTTTGCGGAGGTTCGACTTGCTCGAGGTTTTAATCGGCCTAGGTAGCAATCTGGGCAATGTCCGGAATTCCTTGCAAGCAGCGGTCGCAGGCCTAACCTGCCTGCTGCAGGTGGAGCAAGTTTCTTCTCTCTACCGGACACAGCCGGTGGGAGAACGCCAACAGCCGGATTTTTTAAACGCTGCCGTACGCGGGTCCAGCGAAGAAGAACCCTCCGCTCTCCTGCAGCGACTAAAAGGATTGGAAGATGCTCTGGGTAGGAAGCCTACGGTTCGCTGGGGACCGCGTGTAATCGACCTCGATCTGCTGGCCTTCGGACCCGTGGTTGCCAACGAGCAGGATTTGGCACTACCGCACCCTCGTTTGCATCAGCGAGGGTTTGTGCTCTTCCCCTTGATGGAAATCGCTCCTCATTGGCGACATCCCCGCCTGGGGAAGGAGATCTGGCAGCTGTGGCTGGACTGCCCGGAGGAAGAGGGGGTGGTGTGGACGGACGGGCCGGGTTGGTTCAAGGATGAAGACGCGCTTCCGGCCGTTCGCTTGCGCGCGAGTTTACCTTTAAGCGAAATCTGGTCCAAATTTAGTCGGCATGGGATGACGGTAGCGATCCTAGAGCAGATTTCGGATCATTGGAATGGATCGGTGAAACCAACACCCTGACCTAGAAATGGCTGTGATAAGGGTTCTTTTCAACGTACGCCGATGGAGATCCGCCAAACTGACAGCCCGCCTGACTAAACAACAATCCGTAGCAGGCGGGGCAGGCCGGCTAGGTCGAGGAGCAGATCCACCTCTGCGCCGGGGAGAAGACTCTGGGCTTTCTTCACCAATCCACCCTGATCCTCACCGATTTCCAGCAGCATTCGTCCGGGATGGTTCAGTAAAGGGAGCGCTTGCCGCAATAGACGGCAGATCGTGCCTGTCCCATCTCCCTCGCCCACCAATGCTGCTCGCGGCTCGTAAGCCAACGAGAGCTCTTGCTGCCACCGCTGCGCCGCGACGTAAGGCAGGTTAGCCAGAATCCAGTCCACTTTTTGTTGTATGGGGATTAGCAGATCTCCTGTGAGGAAACAGATCCGATCATGAACTTTGAAAGCGTTCGCATTCCGTTCCGCTACTGTCAAAGCATCCGGCGAGATGTCGGTGGCGAATAATTGCGCCTTGGGGAGTTCCAAAGCTAGGCTGATTGCGACGCAGCCGGAGCCGGTTCCCACGTCGATGATCCGTACGTTCTCTGGGAAATCCGGCGCAAACCGCAAGGTTTCTTCGATTAGAAGTTCGGTTTCCGGCCGTGGAATCAGTACCCGCTGATCGACGAAGAAACGGCGGCCAAAAAATTCCTGCCATTGGCGCAGATAGGCGAGTGGCACCCCTTGACTGCGCCTCCGTGTCCAATCGGCGAATTCCATCGGTCGCTCCAGGGGAGCATCCGGGTGAGTTACAAGCCAGGCCTGGTCCCTCTCCAAATAGGAAGATAAGAGATATTGCGCCTCGCGCCTGGAACCAAGCTCTTGGGTTGCTCGCTGTAAGGCCTCTCGTACATTCACCCCTTCATCATAAGAGAGGGCGAAATCGTTGACCAGCTGCCGGATTGCCGGAGCGATAAGGACCCTTTACAATCAGGCACGGAGGAACACATGCCGCGAGCACTTGGAGAGATTGCGATCAGCTTCGGTCTGGTGAACATTCCGGTGAAGATTTTTGCTGCCACCGGGGAGAAATCCATTCGCTCTTACCGGATCCAACCCTCCTGTGGTTCTCGCATCAAGGAACAGCGCCGGTGTCTGAAAGATAATCGTCCGGTGGAGCGGGACGAAATTAGCCGGGAGTATCAGTACACAAAGGACAAGTATGCGTACTCTCCAAGATTCCCCTGGAAACCACCTGCAACATCGAATGTTCGCAGTTTACCCGGTTGTCCGAGATTGACTTGGTTTTCTCCAAGCAAACATGCTATCCGGCACCGGGCAAGCGGGCCAGAAAGCGTTCCGGCTCCTCTTGGAAGCACTGAAAGCCAGCGGTCGGGTCGGAATCGGAAAGTTCTCTCTGCGGGAAAATGAGCAAACCAGCCTGCGGCAGCATGTCTTGCTGCGCCCTTTTGGAAGAGCCTTGGCCTTGGAAATCCTCTTTTACCCGGACGAGATTCGTTTATCGAACGAGATCACTGAACCGGATAGCCCGGAAAAGAACCAGACGAACCCCAAGGAACCGGCTCCGGCTTTGCAACTAGTGGAAAGCCAATCGGAACCATTTCGCCCCGAGCAATACGATCACTGCCGGGCTGCCTTGGAGCTAGTGATCGAACAAAAGATCCAAGGACAGGAGGTTGTAATCCCTCCTTCACCCCAACCGCGTATCCACGACCTGATGGCAGCTTTGCAGAAGTCGCTGGAGGAAACCCGGATCCGGAACGAACCGGAAAAACAAAAAACTCCCACTTGACCTGATGTTCTCTTCCAGAGCGCTTCTAATGAAAGGTGTTCCCCTTCTGATCTTGGGTTTTTTGATCTTGTTGCTTTCTCCGGCTTGGGCTGGATGGTTCACCACGGTGTCCGAAGAGGTACAGTTGCGCGTCTCACCCTTTGATGAAGCAGAGTCCATTACTGTACTTCCGGCGGAGAGTGAGCTGTCTTTTTTGCGTGAAGGTCTAGATCCAGATGGACGGATCTGGTTTCTGGTGCGCACTGAGGACGGCGAGGAAGGTTGGGTGGCTTCTTGGTTGATCAATCCGGGGGAATTGAGCTGGGTTGTCGCAGACGAAGACCAACTAAACCTGCGAGAAGGCCCCGGAACGCCCTATCCCGCGATCACTCAATTGGCTGCGGGAACCATTCTCGTTAAATTGGCCGAAGAAACAGACGAAGAGGACCGCTTATGGTTCCAGGTCCGCACACCAGAGGAACTGGAAGGTTGGGTAGCTTCTTGGTATGTGCATGCCGGTCTGCAGTCGCCACCTCCACCGATGCCGATAGAAATTCAAGCGCCATCGGGAAGTATCACCCTTTGGGACATCTACTACCACTGGGCCAAGGAGCAGATTGTGGCGCAGGTACAATCCGGACTCGTAATAGGATATCCGGACCAGACCTTTCGTCCGGATGAACCCTTGACCCGAGCGGAGTTCTATACATTGCTGGTACGTTTCAAGCAATTGGCTCTGTTGGAATCACCCGGACCTGTTTTCAGTGATGTATCGGGAGAGCATTGGGCGTCCCGTTTCATCTACACGGCCATCAAGGCCGGTTACCTGGGACCAGGGCCTTTCCCGGAGGTATTTACCCCAGACCAGCCGATCCAGCGAGCAGAAATTGCCCAAGCAGCGGTGCGCGCGCTTCAGTTGGAAGCAGTTGCCCTTTCCAGGCCGGAGGCTCGCACCGTGACCACCGACACTCTGCCACAAGGTTTGGCTTCCTTCGTACAGGTAGCGATGGAAGCCGGACTCGTCAGCGGGTATCCCGACGGCACATTCCGCCCCGACAGAAATGCTACCCGCTCAGAAGCGCTGGTGGTGCTGCAACGGATGCGCGCACCGAAAGACCCGGGGCAGACCTATCTGGCCCAGAAGGTCGTTGTTCTATCCCAAACTCGTGCCATAACCGTCGATTTCGTCCGAGTGAATTTGGATATCCCTTCTGTCCGCCCGCGAGTGTTCTTGGCCGACGATTTCGTCGCCCGGCTGGAATCCCTGCAGAGCCTCGGGGACCGATCCCAGGCTGTAGTAGCCGTGGCGGCGGCTTACTTCGACAAGAAGAACTCCGACCCCCTAGACCCAGACGGACCCAAGCGTTACATCTGGGGCAACCTGGAGAACGACGGGACGTTCATTACCCTGACCAACGGCGGTACCTCGGTCGGTTTCACCCAAACCAAGGAAGTGCAGTTCGCGCCGCTGGAAGTGGGGATTACCGGCCGCATCATCCCCCAGAGTATCGATGGTCGAACTCCGGAGGATCTGAGTTTCTATATTTCTGGTGTAAACCAACCCCTCCTGCCGGAGTCCGTGCGCCTTTACACCCCGCTGTATGGCGGTGAAGTAAACGTAGGGGAGGGAAAGGCCATCGTCTTCCGCCGTTACGAGGTGCAGGAAATTAAAAGCGGTGTGGTGACAATCCCCACTGACGGCTTTGTATTGGCTGCTCCAGCCGGGGCCTGGTTGTATGCCCACTTCCGCACCGGTGACCGGGTGGAGCTACAGTACAAATATCAGCACAACGTAACCAAGGAGCTGCTGCCCTGGCAGCAGGTGCAGACCACTATTTCCGCCGGCCCCAGATTGCTGAAGGCCGGTCAGGTGGACCTGGACCAAAGCCAGGAGAACTTCGACACATCGTTGCTGGCCCAGACCGCCAGGCGCAATGCCTTGGGGTTGTCCGGCTCCCAGATAATGGTGGTGGCGAACGTGATGGAACCGATCACCCTGGCGGAGCTGGCCCAGGTGATGCTCGCTCTGGACTGCCAAGAAGCGGTCAACCTGGACGGTGGAGCCTCGGCCGGTCTCTACTATAAAGGCTGGGTGGTCAATCCCACCCGGGGGAGCTTGACCAATGTCCTGGCGTTTCTGGAAGGCTAAACCCCCTCCAGTTGAGGTTCAAGATTTGAGATTTCGGAGGGCGTACATAATACCGGGACCGGGTATTGCACTCCAGATTTTTCCATCTTCCTTGCACCCGATGACTCGGAAGTCGCTTGAAGTCAATAGGTCGATCCCAATCACCTACTATGTCACCCAAAGGAGCCAACCCAAGAAGATAGACAGGCATGCCGGCAATGAGTGCATGGACACCCTGCCGGGGACTTTCAACCTGCCGCGGGCTATCATGCTGCATATCAGCCTGCGGCAGCATGTCCTCTCTGCGTCGCCCGCCGCCAAGAGAAATCCCGGATCCTCGATCAGTACTGCGCAAACACCGGCCAGAACCGCAAATGCACCACCCGCAAGATTTGCCCCTCCAAGAGACAGGCTCCTCGTTCGGTGACATACCTTCGCCTCGCTTGAGGGCAGGGATTTAGCACGTCGGAAACAATCTCAACTGATCTGTCCGGATCAAGACGTGGGCTTGGCGAGCGGATTCCAGTTAGGAAGCCAGTTCGAACACCCCGCCCAGGAAGACGGCCAGTGCACCGCCGATGATGGCATAGCCGCCATAGGCCAGATTTCCCAGGAAGATCTGAAACACGGTCAGATTACCAAAGAGAGACTGCAACTCCGGTGAACCGATGATGGTGTAGATTAGGTACACCGAACCTCCACCCAAAATAATGTGCGTCAAACCGACAACCTTGGAAGGAACTAACATCAGGATCAGGGCGAGGATGGAAGCCCCTCCGATCAGCCAGAACTTCCATGCTTCCAGGCCTTTGGTTCCATCCCAGAAGGTTATTGCAGGATTTATATCCTTATAGAATGGCAGGAAAAATCCAATGATGATCGCAATTGCGCCCAAGGAGATCAGGACTCGCGCTAGAAATCTCATGCTGTTATGCCCCCTTTCCTTTCGAGAACATTATACCCCAGGTATTAGAATTTCTAGCAAACCGCCTAAAAAAACTCCCAACGCTCCAAAAAAAACAAGGTTACCCCCAAAGCTGAAGAGACCAATGAACGCGGAGAAGCTAGACCAAGTGGCAAACAGTGCAGCCAAAGCCGGCATTTGAAGACTGCCAAAGTGCGAGCTTATGGTGTGGGAACTGAGAGAAAAGTACAACAGGGCCAAAAAACCACAAGAGAATAGCAAATGCACGATTCCCGTCAGACGGGAGGCGCCAACGAGTACCAGCAGAGATAATCCGGCAAGAATCAGAAGGGACCAAACCTTCCAAAAATCCGGGCTACCGGTGGCATCCCAAAGGGAGGCAGGAAAAAAGCTAAAAAACGGCAAAAAGAAACCGACTACGATCGCTAAAGACCCTAGAACCACAAATAAGCGGGCAATCGATCTCAACACGGTCTCCTTGTCTAATCGGGCGGTGAAGCCGCTTCTGTGCTCCGCATCAGCTCATCAGTGATCACAAGAGTGGTTCCAGTGGGAGTCCAATCGTAGACATTCCGGCTCTGTTGGGGGACCAGACCGATGCAGCCATGGCTTCCGGTCCAGGACGGATCATGGCCAAAGTACTCTTCCGGTTTCCAGTAATTTCCATGGATCGCATACATTCGGCCAATGAAAAACAAGCACCAAGGGACATCCTTGACATAGTATTCTTCTACACCAATACCACCACGCATATCCGTTGCTTCGGTTTTCGATAGAATTTGGAATGTGCCGATTGGAGTAGGCCAACCGCGATTGCCGGTTAATGTAGAGAATTGAATTACGACCCTTGCTCCCTCCAGGCAATATAGCTGTTGTTCAGACAGGGAGACAACGATTTGCTTTGTAGCGGATTGGTCGATGGCCCGGTAGAGAAACACGGCAACCAACCAACGGGGCAATGGCTCTTCAGGGTAAAGCAACCCCGCATAAACTAACTTATGTGTATAGGCTGCGATCGCTTCCGGATAAGCCCAATGATAATTGGATAAATCGGGGAAGGGAGAGTCCAAGGGCATTTCCTGGCTTTCTGCTTTCCACCCCTTTGCACGGTTGATCGCCACTAACCCTTCGACGATTTTTATCTCCGTCTCTGGTCGAAATGTGCCATCCGGGTAGCCGCGAAACAAATAATACCCCGGTAGACTCTCGGTCCTGCCGGCCTGGATGAAGGGATAAGCCCAGTGATCTGCCAAGAGGTCGCTAAAATCGGAGGAAGGGGTCACGGAAGGTTGCATCCCAATGGCTAGCGAAAGTAGTTTGGCGAATTCGGCCCGCGTGAGAACCGCATCCGGACGGAAGGTTCCATCCGGGTAGCCCTCTAAGATTCCCCGCAGCACCAATGCACGTATTTCCTGTTCACCCCGATGGCCTATGATATCGGGAAATTAAATCAATGAAAATGTTGCTGTGCCTGTCGGCGTTGGACTCGTTGTCGGCGTTGGGGTGGCAGTAGGCGTGGGGGTGGCAGT
>JAPLHX010000068.1 GCA_026389415.1 Coprothermobacterota bacterium
CAGGGTCAAGTCATCCTGGCCGCTCATCTCACCCAAGAGCGCAACGACTGGCACCAACTGCCCGTGATGGTCCGGAAAGCGGAGGAGAATCTCTGCGCGGCCAGGATCACTCGACCGATTGGCACCATCCTGGCCGACGCCGGGTATCTGATCCCCGAGCCGGGGGAGCTAGAGAGAGCCGGCTGTCATTCCTCCCCGCACTTGTTGATCGCCACCAAGAAAGACTGTGAACACCTGAAGGCCGCCCAGGAGATGCCTGCTCCCCGGGGTCGCATCCCCCAAGATCTGACGACCCGTCAGCGGATGGAACGCAAGCTGCGGACCAAAGAGGGGAAGCGACTCTACCGCTCCCGTAGTCAGATGGTGGAACCCGTCTTCGGCCAGATCAAGGGAGCTCGACACTTTGATCGTTTGCTGCTGCGAGGCTACCGCTACGCTTCGGGGGAATGGCAGTTGATCTGTGCGACCCACAACCTCCTGAAGTGCTGGCGAAGCGGGAAGATAGTGAAGCACTGAGAGGAAAGGAGGGAAGGATCGTAGCCCGAGGACTGTCTCCATCTCTGCAAGCTATCGCAGTGGGCAGATGGGAGGCAGCGGGGAGGATCTGACCGACAGAAAGCGGTCGTAGGTGGTCCGGGTAGGGCTCACGGATCAGGCAAAGAAGGAAACGGTGGGGAGGAAGGTTGAGATAAGGGCGTGAGACAGATCTAAAAAGAGAGTTGGGCGACAGGCTCCTGTCCCCTTTTCTGTCCTTGAGCGCCCCTTTTTGTCATCCTGAGCGCAGCCGAAGGAATCTTGCCGTTGCGGTCTTTGTCATCCCGCAGTGTCCTTTAATATGTCATCCTGAGCGCAGCGAAGGATCTTGCCTTTAGTTCGCAACTCGACACTCGCAACTCGAAACTGCCTTCCTCGTCCCCTTTTCTGTCAGCATGCGAAGACGACCTGGTTGCTAGGGTGAGAAGGCGTGAGTGTTCGAAAGGCACAATTGCGAGTTAGTTGACAATTGAACAACGTCCCTGAAAGCTTCTTGCGATCGGGAGTGGGTGAAGCCGCTGAGCGGGGCAATCTTTTGGTCCGAAAAAATCCTGCATTGATGAAGATCATCGAGAGTCAGTTGACAATTGAACAACGTCCCTGAAAGTTCCCTGGCTATCCCCAATTCCCCGAAAAAAGGATGATAGATCCTATTCCGTCTTCAGGTTATATGTCGATGATCTCCAAGCCTAAGAACTTAACCATCGGATCGAAATCCCTGTCGCAGTGTAACAATATTAGCTGGTTGTGGATACAGAAAGTTCCGATCATAATGTCTATCGTTTTCCTTACGGTAACGCCTTTCTTCCTCAATAATCTATAGTTCATGGCGCTTTCCAATGCCAATACCTGTCCTCCCATTGGCACAAATGGGATACCCAAGAGAAGATCCCTGGCGATCTTGAAATCCTTATCGTTCTCAAATCCCTGAAGAACTTCGGTAAGGATAAGATCACCTATGATGATGGGTGTATTCCCAAGTGAAGAATCGAGCCAGTCCGTCTGCGTTGTTTTATTCCCATTGAAGTAGTCGATCCACACGGACGAATCAACCAGAATCATTTGTCTAACCTCATCTCGTCGAGATTGCCGGACCATTTGAGCTTTCCTCGAATCCGTTTTATCTCCTTCTGGCATTTCACTTGCACCAACAGTTTCAAACCCTCTTCGATAGCATCCTTTTTCGTTTTGAGACCGGATACCTTGAGAGCCGATGCCATCAGATTGTCATCTATAACTACATTCGTTCTCACTTCTATCCTCCTATGTGTATATCTTGTCCTCATCATACACATTCATGGGACTTTTCGAAAGGATTTCTTATGGGCATATTACGTGGGCCAGCGCCACTAACTGTCGGTCTGTTTCTTTGATGTGCGGAGCCGTGCGCCGTTTTCTGGAAGATCACCCACTCAGAGCCTGAGCGCAGTAAAGGCCTGTCCTCGATAGCCTGTCCTCGAGCAAAGCGAAGGAATCTTACGCAGTGAAGCATCTTGCCTGTCCTCGAGCCCTTCGCTTCGCTCAAGGGGTAACTCCGCGACGATAGCCTGTCCTCGATAGCCTGTCCTCGAGCGAAGCGAAGGAAAGGAATCTTGCCTTTAGTTCGATACTCGCCACTCGCAACTCGACACTGCCTTCCCCGTCCCCTTTTCTGTCCCCGTTCTTACATATGACCCGATCGGGAGTGAGTGAAGCCGTTGAGCGGGGTAATCTTTTGGTCCGAAAAAATCTCGCACTGATGAGGAACATCTAGAGTTAGTTGACAATTGAACAACGTCCCTGAAAGTTCCCGGAAAAAGAGGCGAAACAGCGATCCCTTCTTTCGTTCCTCTTTCGTGATCCTCTTCCACGGACCACCCCTCAAGCCTGCCTCAAGGTGAAGCTGCATTTGACCTACTAGCCTCGGTCTCTGCCCGATCGGAGAAATGGCTCTGGGAGCCGCTGTTAAAGTAGTCTGTCCCCTTTTTGCCCTTTTTCCTTTTTCCTGTCCCGTCATTTGCCTCGGCTATTTCCGCAGTTCAGCCGCCAACTGTTCGGGGGTTAGGTCGATCTCGCGCAGAATTTCTCGCAGCAGTGGTTTTGCCAGGTCGCGACCAGGATGATGAGGAAGTGTAGTCGTTCGACCATCGGGGTGCCGATAAAACACATGACTTCCCTTTTGGCGGATCGCCCCAAATCCCAAACGCACC
>JAPLHX010000278.1 GCA_026389415.1 Coprothermobacterota bacterium
GGCCTCTATTACTCATTCCGGAAAAGATTTGTGGACTGCCAAGATTTTCGATGCCCCTCTCCCAGCACAAAATCATGAAAAGACTATAATGGCTTTGTAAGTGAATCCAACCATACACAGGAGGGAACAGAATGGCAATCTTCAAGGAAGTCGGTGGTTTTGTCGGGACCACGAAGCTCAACCGACAGGTGGCGCAGGAAGAGGAGAAGATCGAGAAGCTGGAAAACGAAATTGGCAAACTCATTTATCAGAAATATGTCAGGGGGGAAACTTTAGAGCCGGAGTTGTCTGGGCCCAGCCAAGAGATCGCAAAACTTTGGGAAGGCATCGAGGTTTTTAAGGAAAAAATCCGCCAGTTGAAGGGAATGAAAAAATGCCCGTCCTGCGCCAACGAAATCGATGAGGACCAGACATTTTGCTCCAAATGTGGCGCCCAACAGGCGGAACTGGTCAAAACCGTGATCCCCGAAACCAAGGGGAAGAAGACATGTGCCAGCTGCAAGGCTGAAATCGGCGAAGACCTGTCTTTCTGCTCAAAATGCGGAGCCAAACAATCGGTTTGAGATCGCCAAACCAGCCTACCCCGTCACACGCGACGCTATCGGATCAGGTCCGCTAAAAACTCCTCCAGCGCGCTAAGGAACTGCTGTGGTTTTTCTTCCTGGGGAACGTGACCACAATTGGGAATCACGACCAGCTTGGCTCCAGGAATCTCGGAAGCCGCGCGGACGCTCTGCGTGGTGGGGACAATCCGATCGTCATCGCCGGCAAGGACCAGTGTGGGAACCTTCAATTCCTTCAACCGACCGTCGAGGCCATTGCCCCCATTAACCAATGTAAACTCCCATAATGCCCGGTCCCAATCTTCCACCTGGAGCGGCTTTTGATAGCCCGCCAGGATTTCGGGAGTAATTAGGGTCGGATCGTGCCAGGCGCTCTTTAGCAGTTCGATCCCACTGCTACCGATCGAGCGGACCAGGAGCGGCCCCAAACGCCGGAAGGGTGGAAATTGGATCAGCGCGCGTACAAACCAGGGGATTCCTCCGCTGTCGTAAATCGCCGGATCTACCAGAATCAGCGCCTGTACGCGTTCCGGATAGCGCAATGCCATTTCCACTGCAATCGTTCCACCCGCGGAATTCCCCACCAGGATTGCCTCCGGCACTTGCAGGTGGTCCAACCAAGCCACCAATTGCTCCACTTGGCTGGGCAGTGCATAGGGATTGTCACCGTGCCACTGCAACGGTCGTTCGGTAAGACCGAAGGCCGGTCGATCGTAGGCAAGAACTGTTCCTTTGCGGGAAAGTGGCGTCAATACTTCACGCCAGGAAAAAAGACTGGCACCGAAGCCATGCAGCAGAACAAATGTGGGTGGGCCGGACCCTAGCAGCTTGAAATGAAAGCGAAGGCCGTCTACGGTGGCAAATGCGCTGTCTGCATCAGCCAATTGCTCCAGCAAAACTGTATTTTCCAAGG
Organism: Coprothermobacterota bacterium; assembly: GCA_026389415.1. GTDB lineage: Bacteria > Caldisericota > JANLFM01 > JANLFM01 > JANLFM01 > JAPLHX01. Next base: position 1,477 of record JAPLHX010000278.1, read on the forward strand.
GTGGAATCGGAATCAAATAGGGTACGACCACCAGAAGAACGACCAGTCCGGCTAAGACGATCGCTAGAATCTGCCAGACCCGGCCTTTCCTTCTCTTCGCTAAAACTGCACTTTTCATTTCCATCGGTTTCTTAGACTCTATCTCCGTCATCCATTCCGTTCGATTTGTTTCGCGCCGATCGCTGGAGGGAATGCAAGACAAAAGGGGTAGAGCTAACCATTTGGATACAAAACCCCTACCAGGAAAAGGCCGTGCGGTGGGATGGTCGGACCGGCAACGGTACGATCCTTTGCTCGAAGCGCTTGGATAAATCCTTCCACGGTCCTCTTGCCTCTGCCCACTTCCAGCACGGTGCCCACAATGGTTCGAACCATGTGTTGGAGAAAACCACTTCCCTCCAGTAGAAAATAGAGCAGTGGGAGCCGAGCAATCACGTCCGCTCGACGCAACATTCGAATCGTGCCCCCGCTGTAGATGCCGGCTTTGGCGAATGTGCGAAAATCCTGTTCTCCCAACAGCGAGAGCAAAGCTTCCCGCATGGCGGCAAGCTGCAACGGATAGGGAAAATGGTAGGTAAAAGGAGCCAGAAAGGGACTGCTAATTGCTGCCGTTTCCACCACGTAGAGATAACTTTTGGCCAGGGCATCCCTGCGGGCATGGAACGCGAGAGGCACTTCCGTACATTGCAGCACTCGCAAGGATTCGGGTAACAGACTGTTTAAGGCGCGCTGAAATGCCGGAGGGTTGATCCGACTTTCTGTCAGGAAATTGCATACTTGCCCAAAAGCGTGCACGCCACGATCCGTACGACCGGCACCGACAATTTTGACTTTCTCACCGGTGATCTTACTCAATTCTTGTTCCAGAGTCCCTTGCACGGTCACCTTGCCCGGTAGTTTCTGGAACCCGCAATAACCCGAGCCAAGGTAGGATAGGTCGAGACGCAAGTTTTTCACAGCCAGCGGTACGGCATCCAGTTGAAGGCCAGCGTTCCCGCACAAAACAAGAGAGCCAACGCTGTTGCCCAAAGGTCTTCGCTTGACAACCGCATCTCTTTCAGGCGCGTTCTACCCTCTCCCCCGCGGTAGCAGCGCGCTTCCATCGCCTGGGCTAATTCGTCCGCCCGGCGAAACGCGGAGACAAAAAGCGGGATTAACACGGAAACAAACCCTCTCATTCGGCGGAAAATGTTTCCTCGATCTAAAGGAGCTCCACGGGAAATCTGGGCTTTGATAATCTTGTCGGTTTCCTCAAGCAACGTGGGGATAAATCGAAGGGCGATCGTCATCATCATGGCGATCTCATGAACAGGAATGCGTAACACCTTGAGAAACGAAAACAAGCGATCCAGGGCATCGGTGAGATCCATCGGTGAAGTAACCAGCGTCAATAAGGTGGTGACAAACACCAGCAGCGCCAGCCGCAGACTCATAAAACAGGCTTTCCAGATCCCCAGGTCTGTGATGCGAAAGATCCACCATTGCCACAACGGCTGACCCTCCGCGGGAAACAGCAATTTCCATACGGTGCAGGACCGAGTCTCCGGGTACATATTGTCCAATCGTGACTACATCAGTCAGCTGCACGAAACAACTCCTTGCGGATCCATCGAGCGGCTTCCCCAACCTCGAATATCGCCGTGGGTAATTGGAAACCTCGACAGCGCAAATCGGAAAGGATCCGAGGCAAAGTCGGCAGGTCCAAGCCGGCGGAACGAACATCTTGCGCCCGGGTAAAAATCTCGACAGGTGAACCTTCCAGGATCAGTTTTCCCTCCTTTAGGATCAGGATCCGCTGGGAAAGCAGGGCAATCTCGTCCATATCATGGCTGACAAGGATGATCGTGGCTTTTTCGACCCTATGCAGCAGTTGGATCCGTGCCAGAATTTCTTTTTTGCCCTTGGGATCCAGGCCGGCTGTAACTTCGTCGAGGATCAGGACCTTTGGACGCATGGCCAAAACTCCGGCAATCGAGACCAGTCGTTTTTCACCGCCTGAAAGGGTAAACGGGGAACGGTCACGGAGGCTTTGTGGACGCAACCCGACCTTCAGCAGCGCTTCATCAACTCGTTTTCCGATCTCTTCCTTTGGTACACCCAGGTTTTTCGGACCAAATGCGACATCATCTGCCACAGTCTCAGCGAATAGTTGTTGCTCCGGGAATTGGAACACCAGACCCACCTGTGCTCGAATGCGATGCAGGTCCACTTTCCGATTAGAAATGTCGGATCCGTCAAGCAAAATGGTTCCTTCGGTGGGACGCAACAATCCATTGAGGATTTGTACGAGTGTGGATTTGCCGCTCCCGGTCTCACCGATCAACCCAATAAACTCCCCCGATTCGATGGAGAAAGAGACATCGCTCAATGCACGCTTTTCCCAGGGCAGGCCTGGGCCGTAGATGTACGTTAGATGCTTCGCTTCAATACGCACAACTCATCAACCAGTTCTTCCACTTGCAGGATCCGGTTGGGCAGGGCAACACTTTGGTCCCGCAAGGCTTGGGCCAGGCGCACCACGGTGGGCGCTTCCAGGTGGCAGTGGCGCAACATTTCGCTCTGGCCAAAGACTTCCTGGGGGGAGCCGGACAAGACAATTCGCCCCTCGTTGAGAATGACCAGTTTATCCGCCAGCAACGCCTCTTCCATTAAATGGGTAATCAAGATCAGGGTCACACCTTCGTGATGAAGCTGGACCAGGATTTTTCGAACTTCCAAGCGTCCTTTTGGGTCAAGCAGACTTGTCGCTTCATCCAGTACGATCGATTGCGGCTGCATGGCCAGCACACCGGCAATCGCCACTCTTTGCTTCTGCCCTCCTGACAACAGATGCGGCGGATGTTGGCGATAAGCGAGCATGCCAACGCGAGTTAGATTCTCCTCCACTCGCCGCCGCATTTCCTGGCGTGGTATGCCTAGATTCTCTAAACCGAAGGCTACATCTTCCTCCACCTGAGTTCCTACGATCTGATTATCGGGGTTCTGAAACACCATTCCCACCCGTTGACGAATCGCCCAGGTATTACGGGAGTCTCGCGTATCCAATCCGTCCACCAGGACCTCGCCCTCGGTTGGGATTAACAGGGCGTTGAGCAAACGGCCGAACGTGGACTTGCCGCTGCCGTTGGGGCCGAGTACACAAAGAAAATCCCCCGCTTCGATCTCCAGGTTGATCCCGGAAAGAGCAAAGACGGGGGCTGTCGTTCGATCTGTATAGCTGTAGCAAACTCCCCGAAGGGAAATCAGGGCGGGAATTTATTCAACGAGCTCCAGGATTGCCAACTCGGCTCCATCCCCTCTCCGCTGTCCGGTTTTCACGATACGGGTGAACCCGCCCTCCCGGCTTTCCGTCTTGGGTAGGATAGTGGAATAGAGTCGTTCCCCCGCGGATTTGACCAATAGATAGGAGAAGACTCGCCGCTGAGTGGCCAGGTCTTTCTTGCGAGCTTTGGTGATCAGTTTCTCGATCACGCGTTGGGCTTCTTCCGCTTTTTCCACCGTGGTTTCAATTTTCGAGTGGGTAAAAAAGTTCGTTGCCAGGCCACGCAACAGGGCCCGGCGCGGCCCAGCCGACCGGCCTAGCTTGCGATGGTCTTTCAAGTGTCTCATACTTGTTCCTCTTCCTTCAGGCTCAAACCGAGTTCGTTCAATTTCAATCGGATCTCCTCCAGGGAGCGCTTGCCGAAGTTCTTAATCGTCAGCAAATCATTCTCCGTCTTCGTGAGCAAGTCAGCAGTGGTCGTGACCCCTTGCGAGGAGAGGGCATTATGAGACCGGACGGAAAGATGCAGTTTGTCGATTGGGATTTCTAGCAGGTTGCTGCGAATCCCTTCCTTGCCGCTCGTTTTCAAGTCGGACACGATCGAGAAATGCTCCACCAGGATCTGCGCGGCATGCATGATGGCATCGGCCGGAAGCATCGCCTTATTCGTTCTGATAGACAGCTCCAATCGATCGTATTCAATGCTCTGGCCGACTCGCGTGGGGACGACATCATAGGATACTTCACGTACAGGGGAAAAGAAGGAATCGATCGGGATCACACCGATCGGAAAATTCGCTTTTTTGTTCTGTTCGGCCGTGACATATCCCTTTCCCTGTTCCACGTAAATCTGCATGCGGAATTCCGACTTGTCATTATCCAGCGTGGCCAAATGGAGTTCAGGGTTTAGCAGTTCCACTTCCGCGTCTTCTTCGATGTATTTCGCCGTGACCGGTCCTTCTCCTTTTGCGCCAAGATAGAGGATCTTCGTTTCGGCGGATCTGCTTGTCAGAACAAGGCTTTTCGCATTCAAGACGATCTCCGTCACATCCTCGCGCACACCAGGAATCGCCGTGAACTCATGCAACACCCCGTCGATCTGGATGGCCGTGGCCGCTGCACCAGGGATTGAGGACAATAACACCCGGCGCAAGGCATTACCCAGAGTGACGCCATACCCTTTTTCTAATGGGTCAATGGCGAACTTGGCAAAGCCTTCCTTCTCTTCCACTACCTCAATGCTTGGTTTATCTAAACGAATCAATTGCCCCTCCTCCCTATTAGCGCGAGTAGAACTCGACGATCAACTGTTCCTGTACCGCCGTATCGATCTGCTCGCGCACGGGCAGTGCCACAACCTCGATCTTCAAGTTGACAGCATCCATCCGCATCCATTCCGGGATGGCCCGGCCTTTGGTCTGCTCAACGCCTTCCTGAATCATGGTCATGTCGCGGCTCTGAGTCTTCACTTCTACCACATCTCCCGGCCGCATGCCGAAGGAAGGAATATTGGTGGAACGCCCATTGACCATCATGTGGCCGTGACCGACTAGTTGGCGGGCTGCTGGGCGGGAAGGGGCAAACCCGGCACGGTACACTACATTATCAACCCTGGACTCAACCGTTGCCAAAAGGTTATCGGAGGTGTTTCCTTCCATTTTGGCAGATAAAATGGTGTAATTATGAAATTGATTTTCAGCGATACCATATAATAGAGCTTAGTGACTTCCCGGCGGCATAGCCGGCATTCGGACCCGATATAGCGGCTCAAAGCATTATCCTCCTACATCCTTCTTCTCTTGGGCGGACGGCAACCGTTGTGAGGGATCGGCGTGACATCCTTGATGGTATTGATTTCCAATCCGGCGACCTGCAGGGAGCGGATGGCTGTCTCTCGACCAACACCTGGTCCTTTAACAAAAACGTCAACATCCCGCACACCCATCGCCATCACGCGCTTGGCCACCGATTCAGCAACCAACTGAGCGGCATAGGGAGTCCCTTTGCGAGTTCCCTTTAACCCGACGACCCCGGCGGATATGGTAGCCAAAACATTTCCCGCCGGATCGGTCACCGTGATCTGGGTATTATTGAAGCTGGCCCTGATATGCGCCAAAGCGTGGGGGATGGCCTTTTTTTCTTTTTTCTTTTTCACTGTCTTGGGAGCTGGCATTCATTCACCTCTCTTGATTATTTGACTCTCTTGGAGCCGACTGTTCGCTTGGGACCCTTGCGGGTTCGAGCGTTTGTACGAGTGCGCTGACCACGCGTGGGCATGCCCCTTTTGTGCCGGAGACCCCGGTAGCAGCCGATCTCCATCAAGTGACGGATGTTTTGCGTGACTTCCCGGCGCAAATCGCCTTCCACTTTGTATTCTCGCGCGATTACATCGCGCAGCTTGGAGATCTCTCGTTCCGTAAGGTCTCGCACTCGCGTCGCCGGATTGATAGCAGTTTCAGCGACGATTTTTTCAGCCAGTGGGCGTCCGATCCCATAAATATAGGCTAAAGCGATATCGATTCGTTTTTCCCGCGGTAAATCTACTCCAGCAATACGGGCCATTTACTTTCCCTGCCTTTGCTTATGTTTTGGATTCTCGCAAATCACCGTCACTATACCGTGACGGCGAATAATCTTGCACTTTTCGCAGATTTTCTTCACAGACGGTCTAACTTTCATTGTGACTCCTTTATAACCTCCGGATGATGCGCCCGCGAGCCAGGTCGTAGGGGGAAATCTCCACCTTGACCCGGTCTCCGGCCAGGATTCGAATGAAATGAATCCTCATCTTACCAGAAGTGTGTGCCAATACTCGATGGCCATTCGGCAACTCAACGCGGAACATGGCGTTAGGCAGCGCCTCAACGACTTTGCCTTCCATCTCGATACAACCCTCGCGCACCTTCTCTTCTGGTTCCGTGACTGGTTTTCTCGTTTGTCGCTTCTTCGGGTAGTATCGCTTTTTCCTCATCACCACTCCGTCAGGATTTCCGGGCTATGCCCGGTGATTAATATTGTGTGCTCAAAATGAACAGAGGGGCATTTGTCTTGCGTCACCACTGTCCAACCGTCATTTTTTATCGCCACCTGGAAGCTTCCCATGTTCGCCATGGGCTCAATGGCAAGGGTCATGCCTTCCTGCAACAAAACCCCTGTACCTGATTCGCCAAAGTTAGGGATCTGCAGCTCCTCGTGCAGTTGCCGACCTATCCCATGTCCCACAAAATCGCGGACCACCGAGAATCCATTGCGCTCAATTTCCTGCTGGATCGCGGCCGAAATGTCTCCCAGGTGAAGTCCGACTTGAGCCTTGGCAATACCGGCAGCCAGAGCCGACTTTCCCACTTCCAGCAATTGCCGGGCTCGTGGGATCACTCGGCCTACGGCCACACTGGTGGCGGCATCGGCGAAGCAGCCTTCCAGCTCCGCGCCCAAATCCAGCGAAACAATATCGCCTTCCCGGATTCTGCGGTTGGATGGAATGCCGTGTACAACTTCCTCGTTGATGGACACGCACAAGGCAGACGGATATCCTCGGTATCCCTTGAAGGCAGGTCTTGCGCCCGCTCTCGCGAGAGCTGTCTCGGCTTGGTCGTCTAGATCCTTGGTGCGCAAGCCGGCCCGTACGGAAGCGGAGAGTTCCTGCAATACCCGGGCCAAGATCCGACCGGCTTCGCGCATCAAAACGATGTCCTGGGCAGTTTTCAATCGGATCATGCTATTCCTAGCGCCTGGCGGATCCGCCGGCTGATCTCATCAATTGTGCCCTCTCCACAAATCCGTCGCAGCAAGCCTTGTTGCTGGTAATACGTAACAAGAGGGTCGGTCTGCTGGTGGTATACCTGAAGTCGCTTACGGATCGTCTCCGCGTTGTCATCTGTGCGGGTCTCTATTTGAGCACCGCAGGCCGGGCAAACGACCAATTTTTGATTGAAGATCTTTCCACAAGTGGAACAAGCGCTGCGTTGGAGGAGACGGCGTTCCACCTCCTGGTCCGAAACATCAATCAGCAGCACCGCGTCCAATGTCAGGTTTCGTGCTCGCATCCTCTGTGTCAGAGTGTCCGCTTGATTGAGCGTACGAGGGAAACCGTCCAGGATCAGGCCGTCCCCAAGATCACCGGATTCCGCAAACAGGAGTTCCACCATCAGGGTGTCCGGGACCAGCTCACCTTTCTCCATGTAGGATTTGGCCAAAAGAGCTTTTTCGTTGCCCTCTCTTACCAGTCGACGCAAGAGATCGCCAGTGCCCAGATCATTCCACCCGGTCCTGGTGGAAAGAATACCGGCCTGCGTTCCTTTGCCCGAGCCTGGAGGACCCAACAAAATCAGATTCATTATTTCAGGAAGCCCTCATAATGGCGCATCACCATGAATGCTTCAATCTGCCGTACGGTTTCTAAAGCAACACCAACCACGATCAGGATCGAAGTGCCACCGAACAGAAAACGGGTTCCCGACACACCCAACACCGGCATGAAGAAATTCGGCAAGATCGCCAGGATCCCAAGGAAGACTGCAGCCGGTAAACTGATGTGGCTGAGGATACGCTGAAAATAGGTCGCGGTACCCGGCCCCGGACGAACACCCGGAACGAACCCGCCATACTTCTGCAGGTTGTCGGCCAATTCCGTTGGATTGAAGCTGATGCTGGTGTAAAAGTAAGTGAAAAAGATGATCAGGAAAAACAACAGCAGGTTATACGCCCAGGACGTACCCGAATAGAACAACTCTGCAAAACCCTGCAGAGCGGGGATGAACCCGGCCAATGTCACGGGGAGCATCAACACCGCCTGGGCAAAAATGATCGGAAGCACTCCAGCCTGAATCAATCGGAGCGGGATGAAGGTGGACTGGCCACCATACATCCGTCGCCCCACGACGCGCTTGGCGTACTGCACGGGGACTTTGCGCTCCGCCGTGTAGGCGGTGACCACCCCCCCGATGATTAGTACGGAAATCGCCAAGACGAGGATCAACTCCGGCACGGGCAGTTCCCCGCTACCAATCAGCCCCACCATTTCAATCACGCCAGGGAGCAGTCGAGCCACGATCCCTACGAAAATGATCAGCGATACGCCGTTCCCGATACCCTTTTCCGTGATCACCTCACCGATCCAGAGGGTAATCAGGGCACCGGCTGTTAGCGTCAGAGTAATCACCACCCGGGTCAGAAAAGTATCCGGGAGGATCGACACGCCGCTGCGTTCCAGATAGACGATGAAGAAAATCGCTTCCAGGACACCCAAGCCCACGGACATGTATCGCGTCCACTGTGCCAGCTTGCGCCGTCCGGCTTCTCCCTCCTCTTTGGCCATTTCCTTCAGCCGGGGAATTACCATCTGTAGCAGGTTGAGGATGATCGAAGCGTTGATGTAGGGAAGAACGCCAAGAGAAAGAAGACCAAAGTTCAACAGGCTGCCACCGGAAAATAAGTTCAGCATTCCCAAAATCCCGGCGGAAGATGCGATCTTACTAATTTCAGCTATATCCACGCCTGGGACCGGAATAAAAGCTCCGAGACGAAAGAGGACCAGGAAAAGCAGCGTGAGTAAGACTCTGCGGCGCAGGTCTTTGATCATCCATGCATTTCGGATTGTCTCAACGATGGCCATCAGGCAACCTCCGCTTTTCCACCTAAGGCTTCGATCTGGTCCTTGGCCTTGGCCGAGAAGGCCTGGGCTTGGACGATCAGATTCACTTCAAGGATCCCCCCGGCCAACACCTTCACGTTCACCTCAGGAGAAGGGATAATCCCTCGCTCGTACAGGAGTCCGCGGGTAACGGTTGCGCCGGCCGCGAACGAATTCAATTTGTCCAGGTTCACGGGGAAAAACACTTCCTTGGATAAAGGTTTGAAACCTCTCTGGCGGGGTAACCGCCGATAGAGAGGCAGTTGTCCTCCCTCAAAACCGATTCGTTTCGGTCCACCCGCACGGGCTTTTTGGCCTTTATTCCCCTTGGTCGCCGAGCGTCCGTGGCCGGAGCCGGTTCCTCGACCCACGCGCTTTCGTCGCTTGATTTCAGGGAGTTTCTCCAGTTCGTGCAATTGCATGGTCTAGCTCCATAGTTCTTTGATTTTTTTGCCGCGATTGCTGGCGACCTTTTCCGGACTCTTGAGCATGTTTAGAGCCACCAAAGCCGCCTTTGCCATATTTACTGCATTGTTCGATCCCAATGATTTCGACAGCACGTCCTTCACGCCGGCCAACTCGAGGACAGCACGCACGGAACCCCCCGCAATAACACCCGTTCCAGGAACCGCCGGCTTCAAGAAGACCTTGCCGGCGCCAAGCTTACCCAATACCTCATGAGGGATGGTGCTACCGGATAGAGAAACCGTCAGCAATGACTTCTTGGCATCCTCGATTCCTTTGCGAACCGCATTCGGGATCTCAGCTGCCTTGCCAATGCCCACCCCTACTCGCCCTTGGGTGTCACCTACCACAACCACCACACGGAATTTCATCCGTTTGCCACCCTTGACGACCTTGGTTACGCGGCGGATTTGGATCACTCTCTCTTGAAATTCGGACTCGACTGTGTCAAAGCGTGCCATCTATTCCTCCTAGAATTCCAGACCTACGGCTTGGGCAGCTTCGGCCAGAGCCTTCACACGGCCGTGAAACTGATACCCGCCGCGGTCGAATACGACTTGAGTAATCCCAGCATCTTTTGCTCGTTGGGCAATTAATTGTCCGACCAATTGGGCGATCTCGGTTTTGGTCTTGCCTTTTCCGGGTTGGGATACCAGCTGCTCTAGACTGGAAGCGCTAGCCATGGTTTTGGCAACCTGGTCATCAATCACCTGAGCGTAGATACCGCTTAGGCTGCGGAAAACCGAAAGACGCGGTCGTTCCGCCGTTCCCTTTACCTTCTTTCGCACTCGTTCATGACGTAGTTTCTTACTCGTCTTTTTTTTCACCCTGATCACCTTTCGCCCTTATTTCGCTGCACCTTTGCCCAAAGCCTTACCGGCTTTGCGGCGGATCACTTCGCCTCGATACTTGATGCCCTTTGCTTTATAGGGATCGGGATTCCGAACTCGGCGAATGCGGGCAGCCAAAGCCCCCACCGCTTCCCGGTCGGCTCCTGAAACGGTAATCCGAGTACCGTCCGTCTCAATAGTAATCCCTGGCGGTGGATTGAATTCCACCGGATGGGTGAACCCCACTTGCAGAACCAGCTTTTCTCCTTGCTTCAGCGCCTTGTAGCCAACGCCGGAAAGCTCCAAATACTTACTGAAGCCAACACTGACGCCAGTAACCAAGTTCTGCAGGAGAGCACGTGTCAGCCCGTGGAGAGACCGATCCAATGGAGCGTCGCTTTTTCTTGCAACTACCAGTTGGCCGTTGACCAGGCTCACCTGGATCAACGGATGAAAATCCCTTTCCAGGGTTCCTTTGGGACCCTTCACGCGAATGAAGTGATCTTGCAGCTCCACCTTCACTCCCTCGGGCAGGGTAATGGGTTGTTTTCCAATTCGTGACATGCTCTCGACTCCTACCAGATCACGCAGAGAACTTCTCCCCCCACACCCGCTTTGCGCGCGTCCCGATCGGTTAGCAGACCGTGAGGTGTGGAGAGGATGGCAATACCCAAACCGCGTAGAATGCGCGGGATTTTGTCTTTCTTGACATAGATGCGCCGCCCGGGCTTTGAGGTTCTCTTTAAACCGGTGATAATACGCTCGCGGTTGGCTCCGTATTTCAACGTGAGGCGGATGACCTCTTCACCATCGGCATGATCAACGGTCCAACCCTTGATGTATCCTTCTTCTTTGAGAATTCGGGCAATCTCCTTCTTGATATTGGAGCTCGGCATCTCTACGGTCTCAAGGAACACGAGGTTCGCATTGCGAACCCGTGTCAGCATGTCGGCAATGGGATCGGATATTATCATCTCTCCTCCTACCAGCTGGCCTTGGTGATGCCAGGGATCTCTCCCCGAAGAGCCATCTCGCGCAGACAGATGCGGCATAGCCCAAATCTCCGGTAGTACGCCCGTGAACGTCCGCAGCGAACACAACGATGGTACTGCTGCACGGGAAACTTGGGTTTGGCATTCGCTTTATTGATCAACGCTTTCCGAGCCAATTCGTTACCTCCTAGGAACGAAAGGGAATGCCCAGTGCTTCCAAGAGCAAGCGGGCTTCCTCATCCGTTTTGGCTGTGGTGACAAACGTCACATTCATCCCCCGTGCTTTGTCCACCTTGTCATAGTCGATCTCGGGGAAGATCAATTGCTCGCGCAATCCAAGGTTATAGTTTCCACGTCCGTCGAAAGCTCTGGGGCTGGCCCCTTTGAAGTCGCGGATACGTGGTAGGGCTACATCAATCAGTTTCGTGACAAAGTCGTACATCCTTTGGCCGCGAAGCGTGACCAGACAGCCGATCTTCATGCCGCTGCGCAGTTTGAACGCGGCGATCGATTTCTTCGCCTTGGTCACAAGAGGCTTCTGGCGAGTGACCAGCAGCAGTTCGTCCACCGAGCTTTCCAGGGCCTTGGGATTTGTAATGGCCTCTCCCACACCACGGCTCACCACGACTTTCACCAAACGAGGGACCTGCATCACGTTCCGATATCCAAACCGTTTGGTTAAAGCAGGGATCACTTCCTTTTGGTATTTATCTTTCAGGGAAGGAGGGGCTGCTTCTTGAGCTACAGGCTCCTGGACCATTTCTTTGACTTTCCGAGGGGTTCTTTTGCTTGTTTTGGGGGCGGTGGGTTCTTCAGTCGTTTCTTTTTCTTTTGTCGTCTTTTTGGTCGCCATTATTTGTCAATGACCTCGTTGCAGTTCTTGCAGACGCGCGCATAACCATTGGCTATTTCGATGTGCGTAATGCGAGTTGGTTTCTTGCAGGCCGGGCAGAGCAGCATTACCTTGCTGATCGGCAGGGGTAATTCCTTATCGATCGTGCCTCCTTGGGGCATTTTTTGCGTAGGTCGTGCATGTTTTTTGGCCACGCGGATACCCTCCACAATCAGGCGACCTTCGTCAGAGAAAACCTTGAGCACTTTTCCCTTGCGTCCCTTGTCATCTCCGGATAATACGGTGACAAAATCGCCTTTTCGGACATGGAGTTTGACATGTTTCTCCGTCTTCATTAAACAACCTCCGGGGCCAGGGAGATGATTTTCATGTACCCCTTGTCCCTCAACTCGCGACATACCGGACCAAAGATCCGCGTACCCTTGGGGTTCCCGGTTTCATCAATGATCACAGCGGCATTCTGGTCAAAACGAACCAGTGATCCATCTGCCCGCCGAGTTTCCTTTTTGGTCCGGACGATCACCGCATGCACCACGGCACCTTTGGTGACCGATCCACCCGGAGTTGCTTCCTTCACCGTGCCCACGATCACATCACCAACGCGTCCATACTTTTGATTCCCTGTTCCTAAGACGCGTATGCAGAGGAGCTCTTTGGCTCCTGTATTGTCCGCTACGCGCAGACGAGTGTAGGTACGGATCATAGTTCTTCCTCCACAGGTATTTCTGCTACCGGCTCGGTTTTGCTGGAAACCACCTTCAGTACACGCCAACGCTTCAGCCTGGAAAGAGGGCGGGAGGCAACCAGAGCCACGGTGGCTCCTGACTGGGCAATGTTCTCCTCGTCGTGTGCGTATAGCTTCGTGGTTCGCGTCACGTACTTGCCATAACGGGGGTGTCGATACCGTCGTTCCACGCCCACTACTACGGTTTTCTGCATGGCGTTGGACAGGACTGTACCGTAAATCACTTTCACTTTGGTCATGCTTGTCCTTCCTTCTTCAGCTCCATTTCCCGCAAAACGGTCATCATCCGGGCGATATCCTTGCGTACAATCTGAATTCGCAGGGGGTTGCGCAACTGACCAGTGGATTGCTGGAATCGGAGGTTGAACAATTCGCTTTTCAGGTCGGTCAGTTTATTCTTCAATTCATCCGGGCTAAAATCCCGCAGTTTCGTCGTTTTCACGCCTGGGCACCCTCCTCCATCAAGCGGGAGAGAAATCGGGTCTTCAAGGGCAGCTTATGCCCCGCGTGGCGCATTGCTTCTTGCGCTGCTTGTTCGCTAATGCCCGTCACCTCGAAGATAATCCGCCCCGGTTTGACCACAGCCACCCAGTATTCCGGTGCGCCCTTGCCCCCTTCTGGCGAGCTGTGAGCCAAACCGGTTCCAAGGCTTGCAAACCGTAATCCCCAAACGATATCGAGGAACCACGATACGCTTTTCCACGGCGATTCCCACGGTGTGTCTTGCGGAATTTGACGCGTTTAGGCTGTAACATGGGGTGCTTCACTCCTTTCCCGAGTACGGGAGTGACGTTTGGGAACCTGCGGTTCCATTGTCACGCCGGGGATTACATCTCCCTTGTATACCCAGGCTTTTACGCCAATTCGGCCGTACTTGATCAAGGCTTCTGCCAAGCCAAAATCAATGTTGGCCCGCAGGGTCTGCAGGGGAACTCGACCTTCCCTGTACCACTCGGTGCGCGCAATGTCCGCCCCACCCAGACGACCGGAGCATTGAATCTTGATTCCCTGAGCTCCCGCTTTCAAGGCACGCGTGATCGCCTGCTTCATGGCCCTTTTATGGGAGATCCTCTTCTCGATCTGCTGAGCAACGCTTTCAGCCACGATTTGCGCATCGGTCTCCGGGTAGCGAATCTCCTCGATATTGGTGATGACCTGTTTTTTGGTGAGGGCTTCCAGGTCTTTCTTTAAAGCGTCAATGCCAGTGCCACCCTTGCCAATGACCATGCCGGGCTTGGCTGTATGGATGGTAACGCGAATCTTGGCTCCCATACGCTCAATCTCGACAAAAGATATTCCCGCAGTTCCGGCTTTTTGTCGGATTAACTTGCGTAGAGCGATGTCTTCCTTGATTTGGCTGGCATAGGTTTTCTTGGTGGCGAACCAACGACTGCGCCAATCTTGGATGATCCCCAAACGAAGTCCGAAGGGATGCGCTTTCTGTCCCAAGGTTATTCCTCTCTTTCCTTGACAATCACGGTCAGATGGCTGGATCTCTTTTTGATCCGGTCGGCCCGGCCGCGCGCGCGAGGAAGGAAGCGGGGAAGCGTGGGACCCTCGTCCGCATAGATCCGGTGAACATAGAGGTCATCTGCCTTTAGGTCATAGTTGTTTTCGGCGTTGGCTATCGCTGATTTCACGAGTTTCTTGAGCAAGTGGGCGCTTTTGTGTGGCAGCACGGTCAACATCGCCATGACTTCCTTCACCGGTTTCCCCCGCACCAGTTCCATCACCTGCCGTGCTTTCTGAGCAGATATTCTAATATATTTGGTCTGAGCTCTGACTTCCATCATCAAGCCTCACTTCAACGCAGTGGAGCGTTCTGTAGGTTCACTGTGCCCGTGGAACGTGCGGGTTGGCGCGAACTCGCCCAGCTTGTGGCCCACCATCAATTCCGTGACATAGACTGGAATATGCCCCTTGCCGTTGTGGACAGCGATGGTGTGCCCAATCATGCTGGGCATAACGGTGGAACGACGAGACCAAGTCTTGAAGATTCGTTTCTCGCCCTTCTGGTTGAGCGCTTCGATTTTTTTCAGCAGATGCTGGTCCACAAAAGGACCTTTCGTTTTCGAGCGTGACATGGCTTTATCTCCGCCTCTTGACGATAGATTTGTCGGAATATTTTTTTCCCTGACGCGTCTTGTATCCTAGTGTTGGTTTACCCCAAGGAGACACGGGAGAAGCCATGCCTATGGGACTACGACCTTCTCCACCGCCATGCGGGTGATCCACTGGGTTTTGGGCGACTCCTCGGACTGATGGACGCCAGCCCATCATCCGTTTACGGCCTGCCTTGCCGAGAACGATGTTTTCATGGTCAATGTTCGATAGCTGACCAATCGTAGCTCGACAATCCAGCAAAACCAGCCGGACTTCCCCGGAAGGTAGACGGACATGGGCGTTGGGTTCTTCCTTCACCATCAGTTGCGCCGAACTGCCGGCGGAACGGACCAAAAGCCCGCCCTTTCCCGGTTGTAGCTCGATATTATGAATTAGAGTACCAGGTGGAATATTTCGTAACGGTAGACAGTTTCCGGATTTGACATCAATATCAGTGCCGGACACAACCGTATCTCCCACCTTAAGGTCCGTCGGGGCTAGGATATACTTTTTCTCCCCGTCAGCATACCATACGAGCGCGATCCGTGCGCTGCGATTGGGATCATACTCAATCGCCTTAACTTTGGCCGGAACCCCATCCTTATTCCGTTTGAAATCAATCAAACGATATTGCTGTTTGGAACCGCCACCATGATGGCGAACCGTGATCTTGCCCTGGTTGTTGCGCCCGGCTTCTTTTAACAGCCTGCGCACCAAGGATTTCTCTGGTGGTTTTGGCGTTAGTCCAGCCTTGCCAAGAGAGACTCGGAATCTGATACCGGGCGATGTTGGCTTATATGCTTTTACAGTCATACAACAGCTCCTATAGGTTCTCCAAAAGATCAATGCGGTAGCCCGGGTGCAGGGAAACAATGGCTTTCCTGCGCTCAGGGGTTTGAGAAGGCATCATTCGGGTTCGTTTCGGTTTGGAGCGGACACTAATCGTGTTCACGGCCCGAACCTTCACTTTGAACATGTCCTCCACGGCCTTCTTGATTTCTCGCTTGTTGGCATCGAGAGAAACCCAGAAGGCATAGCGTTTCTGTTTGTCTGCCGTTTGGCGCATAACCTTTTCAGAAAGAATTGGCTTGATCAGGATATCGGTGGGAACCTTGTTCATCCCCACACCTCCTTTAGTTTTTCCAAGGCTTCTGTTGTGATCAGAATCGTTTTGGCTGCCATGATGTCCACCACGTTGGCATACCGCCACAGCAAAGGTTGAATACCGGCAATGTTGCGGCACGACCTTTCCAAAGAAGCTTCTTCCGGTCCGAACAGAAAGAGCACCGGTCCCATCGCGTCCATCGACTTCAACAAACCAGCAAACGCCTTAGTTTTAGGTTCAAGCCCGTTTAGATCACAGATCCGGATTGCCTGATCTTGTTGTTTCTCGGATAAAACCGATAAGACCGCCAACCTGCGCTCGGTCGCTGACATCTGGATTTCATAGGAACGAGGCAACGGACCGAATGTAACACCACCTCCGGGCCACAACGGGGAACGTCGACTACCCTGGCGGGCATTGCCGGTTCCTTTCTGTGGCCAAGGTTTGGCTCCACCACCCGAAACCATCCCGCGGGTTTTTGTGCAGGCAGTACCAGAGCGCCTGTTGGCCAAATGTCGCTTCAAGGCCTTCAACACGAGGATCTTCCGTGGTTCGACCCCGAAAATCGCGCCAGGCAATTCCACAGTACCTGATTTTTCGCCGTTTGCGGCATAGAGAGGGGCTTCCATCTTGGTTTCCATTAACGGTCCTCCTCAATCAGAAGTAATCCCCCCTGGGCTCCCGGAACACTCCCTTTCACTAGGATCAGGTTTCGCTCTGGTACAATTTTAATAACCTTCAGGCCACGGGAAGAAACGAGTTCCAATCCCATATGACCTGGCATCCGCTTTCCTTTAAAAATCTTCCCAGGCGTAGTCCGGCAACCGATGGCACCGATCCGGCGATGAGACATCGATCCATGTGAAGCCATT
Organism: Coprothermobacterota bacterium; assembly: GCA_026389415.1. Lineage (GTDB taxonomy): Bacteria > Caldisericota > JANLFM01 > JANLFM01 > JANLFM01 > JAPLHX01. The sequence goes on from JAPLHX010000278.1 coordinate 18,336, forward strand.
CCACCAGCCATTCCATGGCGCTTCATTACACCCTGGAATCCCTTCCCTTTGGAAACGCCCCGAACACGCAGTTGGTCCCCCAACTGGAATACGGTAACATCCAAACGCGAACCAACCTCGGCCTGGCTTTCTCTGCCTTCCATGCGGAATTCCCTCATCAGGCGCATTGGGGAAATGCCGGCTTTGCGGCAAATCCCTTGGACGGATTTGGGTAATTCATTCTCCTTGGCTTCACTGAAGCCGATCTTTATCGCTTCGTACCCATCTTTTTTACGGGTCTTGCGTTCGATGACGAAACAAGGACCGGCTTCAATCACAGTGACTGGAACCACTTCGTCTTGATTCATCACAGTTGTCATGCCAATTTTGCGACCTATTAACGCCTTCATACGGAATCACTCCCCGCTACAGTTTTATCTCGATGTCCACTCCCGCAGGGAGATCCAGTTTCATCAAAGCGTTCACCGTTTCATGGGTGGGGTCGAGAATGTCAACCAACCGCTTATGCGTGCGGATCTCGAATTGCTCGCGGGAGTTCTTATTGATTACGGGCGAACGTAGAACAGTGAATATGGAGCGGGCTGTGGGAAGAGGAATGGGTCCAGAAATCCGCGCACCCGTTCGTTTCGCTGTCTCCACGATTTTCTTGGTGGATTGGTCCAGCATTGCGTGATCAAAAGCCTTCAGCTTAATTCGTATTTTTTGCGCCATTTCTCCTACTCGTTGATCTTGGTCACGACGCCCGCACCAATGGTGCGACCACCCTCACGGATGGCGAAGCGCTGACCGTCTTCCATGGCCATGGGGTAGATCAGTTCGACGTCCATGTTCACGTTGTCCCCGGGCATCGCCATCTCGATCCCTTCCGGCAGCTTGATGGAGCCGGTGACATCGGTGGTCTGGAAGTAGAACTGGGGACGGTAGCCGGTGAAGAAGGACTTGTGGCGACCCCCCTCTTCCTTGGAGAGGATGTAGACCTCGCCCTTGAACTTCTTGTGGGGGTGGACGGTGTTGGGCTTGGCCACGACCATGCCCCGATCCACTTCTTTCTTGTCTACGCCGCGCAGGAGGAGACCGACGTTATCGCCGGCCCGGCCCTCGTCCAGCAGCTTGCGGAACATCTCCACGCCGGTGACCACGGTCTTCTTGCGCTCGTGGGAGAGGCCGATCAGCTCGGCATCCTCGCCCACCTTGATGATGCCGCGCTCGATCCGACCGGTGACCACGGTGCCGCGACCGGAGATGGTGAAGATGTCCTCGATCGGCATCAGGAAGGGCTTGTCGATCGAGCGTTCCGGCAGGGGGATGTAGCTGTCCACGGCCTCCATCAGCTGGAGGATAGGACTGCAGTTGGCGCACTCGGGGGTGCCGCAGCCGCACTCCATCGCTTTGAGGGCGGAGCCGCGCACTACGGGGAGCGTGTCGCCGGGAAAGTGGTACTTGGAGAGCAGCTCGCGCACTTCCAGCTCCACCAGCTCCAACAGGTCGGGGTCGTCCACCATGTCCACCTTATTGAGGAAGACCACCATCGCCGGCACGTTGACCTGGTGGGCTAAGAGGACGTGCTCCCGGGTTTGGGGCATCGGGCCGTCGGCGGCGGAGACCACCAGGATCGCTCCGTCCATCTGGGCGGCGCCGGTGATCATGTTCTTGATGTAGTCGGCGTGGCCGGGACAGTCGATGTGGGCGTAGTGGCGGTTCTTGGTCTCGTACTCGGCATGGTAGATGTTGATCGTGATGCCACGGGCCCGCTCCTCGGGGGCGTTGTCGATGTCGCCGAACTCCAGGGCCTTGGTCTTGGAGCCGGCGGCGGCCAGGCACTTGGTGATCGCCGAGGTCAGGGTGGTCTTGCCGTGATCGATGTGACCAATGGTGCCCACGTTTAAGTGGGGCTTGGTC
>JAPLHX010000284.1 GCA_026389415.1 Coprothermobacterota bacterium
CGTTTCTGCACGGAATGCGCTGATTTTCCCTGCCTGGAGTTGAAAAAAATGGTTGGGGCGGACCCCCGCTGGTTGGAGCAACAAGCCAAGCTCCCACTGGCATAAGCGGAAAAAGGACAAAAGGGGACAGGCTTCCTACCAATTGTCAGCCTCCAAAAGCCATGCTCGGCTCCCTTTCTGGCGCAGAAATGGGTACAGGCACTTTTTCCAAAGGCAGAAAACGAGCCAGTCCCCATTTCTCCGATCGGGTTGAAACCGAGGCTGGTAGGTCAGATGCAACTTCACCTTGAGGATGCCCCACCGCCCACACAGCGATGGGCCTCGTTGGCATCGGCAAAGGTCAGCATTTACTGGTTCTCTCCCAGCCCCTTGGGGGATTCAACGGACCCAACCGCTACCGGTGGCAAAGGCATAATACAGGGGCAAAAACATCAATTTCTGTTCCGGTAGTTCGGCATAGGGTGCCATGGAAAGGACAATCCCCTTGGGGCTCTGTGGATACGTCCGGAGAAATAGATGCAAGCTCCGCAGTCTCCCAGCGGCGCCACTCTTGACCTCCACTGGGCAAATGGCTCCCTCTTGAACGCTCAAATAATCCACTTCTGCGCTACTGCCCCTTGCCTCGCGGGACCAATAGTACAGTTCCTCCTGACCTGTGCTTGCCATTTCCTGCCCCACAAATTGCTCTGCCAAGGCGCCCTGGTAAATATCCAGCAAGTCTGCCTTGCCATATTCCGTTTCCAAAGCCAACCCGCAGAGGCTCTGCATCAGCCCGACGTCGACAAACACGGCCTTGAACTTGTGCCGCGAAGCGGAATACCCCAACGGGAGACCGGTCGGATTTGTGGCGCTGACGTTGTGAAAAAGGCGGGCAAAGCCAAGAACTTCGAACGCTCTCTTGGCTGTAGGCGGCGTGCCCTGGTCGGACAACGCCGCATATTTGACTTGATGACCGACGTTGCGCGCGATGCTCTTTAGCACGGCCTCCAAAACCCGTGGATCCACTCGGGGTCGGTATTTGGCAAAGTCTTGCCGGAAGGCGGTCAGTAGGTTTGTCTGGATGTCTAACGCTTCCCGCAGACGACGGGACCGGGCGTAGGAGAGCACGCATTCCGGCATCCCTCCTACGAACAGATACTGGCGCAGTTCTTGCAGTAAGCTGGCATGTACGCTATCGGAAAGCCTGTGCGGCGAGGAGAGGACAATCTCTGCGGCTCGTTGTCTCCCCAAGGCCAGCAAGAACTCGGCAAAATTCAAAGGCGCCAAGCTGAGAAATTGAACGCGGCCCACCGGAAATGAGAATTCCCGCATCGCGGATTCGAGCAAAGAACCGGCTGCAATTACATGGAGTTCCGGTCGTTCCTGGTAGAGATATCGCAGAGCCAGGATCGCTTTAGGGCACGCTTGGATCTCATCGAAAAAAAGAAGGTCTTGACCGGGTCGGATCTCTGTATTCAGTAGGATTTCCAACTCCGACAGAATCCGGTCCGCCACCAAGTCCTGGGTGAATACACCGTGCCAGTCAGGTCTCTGCTCGAGGTCAATCCGGTGAACACGATCAAAGTGTTGGCGGCCGAAATCGAGGATCGTCCAGGTTTTGCCCACCTGGCGGGCGCCGCGTACTAGCAGCGGTTTTCGGTCCGCTTGACCTTTCCATGCGATCAGTTTTTCTTCGATGAAACGTTTCATAGTTTTTACGAATACAAGGTTATTTTGAAATATATATTTTAGAAATGCAAGGGTAACAGAGACAGTGACGAGTTGCGAGTGACGAGTGACGAATTACGAGCAAAAGCAAAGCAGAAGGCAGTAAGGGCAGTTACGAGTTACGAGTTTCGAGTTGCGAGTTACGAGTGGCGAAACACGAGCAAAAGCAAAGCAGAAGGTAATAAAGCAGTTGCGGGTGACGAGCTAATAATGGCAGTTTCGCGTGACGAGTCACGACAGTGTCGAGTGGCGAGTTACGAGTGACGAATTACGAGCAAAAGCAAAGCAGAAGGTAATAAGGGCAGTTTCGCGTGACGAGCTAATAATGGCAGTTTCGCGTGATGAGTCGAGGCAGTGGCGAGTTACGAGTGTCGAGTTGCAATTAGTCCCCATTTCTAACTGATCCGCGCTCTTTTTTGTCGCCATCCTGCAATGCCCTTTTTTCGTCATCCTGAAACGCGCAGCTCACATCCCCGTCATTCCGGCACGCGCAGCTCACATCCCCGTCATCCTGAGCCGTAGGTGAAGGATCTGGCCGTTTGCCTTTTAAAGCACCACGTTCAAGGCCAGATTCCTTCGCTTTGCTCGAAGGCAGGCTTTCGAGGCCAGGCTTTCGAGTCCAGATCCCTTCGCTCCGCTCGAGGGCAGGGCTTCGCTATGCTCAGCATGACAAAAAGGGCGCTCTGGGGAAGGAAAAAAAGTAGCCGATCAGGATTTTGCTAAGCAGCTCGGGAAACGGGTGAAAAAGCTGCGGGGAACCCGTGGGCTCAGCCAGTTGAGATTGGTCGAGATGATTGGTATTTCCCGCGTCCAGGTTTCCCAGGTAGAGAACGGCACACGAAAACTATCCGCCGATGAAGTTGTTAAGATGGCCAGGGCTCTGAACGTGAACGGAGACGTTCTGCCGGTGTTGAGCCAGGAACTGGAAGTATCTTTCGACCAGGGTGCTCCTGCCACCATGACACCTGCTGGTCCAATACGGGGAGTCCCGCCATTTCCGCTGGAGACGGGAGCAGGCTTGGGAGGTGGTCTATGGAAAATGATTACGAGAGAGGAACGAAGAAGATGATTAATTGCCGTTTCGCTTCTTTCTCTGTTTCATGGAAGCTGAGTTGCGCTATGATCGGAGTGACCAGAGAACCTTGAGCAGGTTGGGGTTGGCTGAAGTCATACCACTTGCCTACTCCTACGTAAGACCGATGCCACGACCCAGAAGTCCGGGTTCCGGCTGCTGGGTTGTCAACTTTCAATGAGCTTACACAGCTTGTCAAGGAGAAGGGAGATAATGTGCTTAGAGTCATTAAAATCTTCGCTTTATTACTTATAATTTTTATCGGGTTTAACGTACAAGCTGTTTATGGCATGCAAATATTTATAAAGTTTGATTCTGGAAAAAAGATAACATTGGATGTTGAACCAGGTGATTCTATCGAAAATGTGAAAGCGAAAATACAGGACAAGGAGGGGATTCCGCCGGATCAACAGATATTGTATTTCGAGGGAACAGTATTGGAAGATGGGCGCACATTATCAGATTACAATATCCAGAAGGAAAGTACATTGCATTTAGTTCTCAAGCAAAAACCAATTCTAGCGCCGACCTTATCAATATTTGGCCTATTGTGTTTAATTACATTAATTCTGATCTTTTCCGTTTTCTCAATAATAAGAAGAAGAGACAAGAAACCGGAAAGTAATGAAAATAGTTAGCAAGACAGTGTAGTGGACTCCGCTAAACTACACCGCTGATTTTGGCTGTTATGCCCTTGAATATTTCGCGGCCATGGAGTTATATGTACTAACCAAGGCTGAACGGCCACACAGATCAACCCGCTGTTGACGGGCGGCATGGCATCATGCGGACGGACGGAAAGGAGGGTTTCCATGGTGGAATCTCGTAGGGGCCATCGATGGATGTCGATTGCAGCCGTACTGGTGGTGATCCTTTTTCTCACTTCCTGCGGCGGGGACGGCACAGGATATCCCATTCCGGGGGATCCCCTCTCCACCGAAAGCCCATCTCCACCCGATGAACCCACGCCGACTGCAGAGCCCTCCCCCACTGACGAACCATCGCCCACCGGGGAACCCTCCGCCTCACCTTCGCCCGACGAGAACCTGACCGGCCAAACTTGGACGGTGATGCTTTACTTCGATTTGCGCGACGAGATCACGGAGAAATGGAGCCTTTTCGACGTCAACGAGGCGGAGTCCATCGGTTCCGACGACCGGGTGCGGATCGTAGCCCAGGTGGCCCGCTATTCTGGCGGCAACACCGCCGATGGTGACTGGTCCGGCGCCCGCCGCTACCTGCTGCAGTCAGATGACGATATGGAGGCGATTCGCTCACCCGTGTTGACCGACCTGGGCCAAGTGAACATGGCCGACGAGGATACTCTGGTGGATTTCGTGCAGTGGTCGGCCCAAAACTACCCGGCGGATCACTATGCGCTGGTGATGCTGGACCACGGTGCGGGCTGGCCCGGTGGCTACCTGGATCGCGACAGCGGCGGGATCGGCCGGGATAACATCGCCCTGGCCGAACAGCGGGGGGATCTGCTGTTTACGATGGAGATCGGCCGCGCCCTGGAGCGGCTTCGCCAAGCCGGGCTGCCATCCCTGGATCTGATCGGTTTCGACGCCTGCCTGATGGCCAGCCTGGAGGTGTTTGCGGAAGTGGCGCCTTATGCCCGCTACGCGGTGGCGTCCCAGAACGTGGAGAACAGTTCCACCGCCTGGGCGTACGCCGCCTGGCTGAAGGACCTGAAAGAAGATCCCGATACCTACGGCAACCATCCGGACCTGTTAGCGATTTCAGCCGTGGGCCATTTCGTGACGGACGATCGCCGCTTCGAAGACGCCTACAGCCTGTACGCCTTTGGCATCATGACGGATCGGGAAGAGGCGATCCAGTTCGTGCGCGACGGCGGCAGCACCCTCTCCGCGGTGGACCTGGCGGCGCTGCCGACAGTGCTGGAGCGGTTAAACCAACTCGCCGAGCAACTGGTCAACGTTGACCAAAGCCTGGTGGCCAAAGCACGGCAGGACGCGCTGGCGTTCGGCACTTTCTTCAGCAAGGAGGCTCCGCCCGCCTATCTGGACCTGGTCAGTTTTGCCCGGTTGGTGAAGGACAGCACGGGTGATGCCGGAGTAACCCAGGCCGCGGATGCCTTGATCGAAGCGGTGCAACAAGCCGTGGTGGCCCTTTCAGATGGGGACGCAATCAGCGTGCTGGGAGTCGCCGTGGGTGAACCAACTACCTGTGGCATCAGCCTCTACTTCCCGGTTTCGGAGATTCTAGCTGACCCCACGGGCGACGTCCGCTCCTACTCCACCGTGGCCAACCGCTTCGGGTACACGACGAACTGGGTGAATTACCTCTTCTTCCATTACACCGGCCAGTCGCTGGGTCCCTCGGAGCCGGTGCCGGACACCTACGCCCTGACCCCGCCCGGGAAGGAGGAGCTGCAACTGGCGCCGGTGCAGCTTTCCAACGAGACCGTCACCGCCTCAACGCCGGTTACGCTTCGCAGCAGCATCCAGGGCAGCCGGATCGGCTATGTGTTCTTCTTTGCTGCCCGCTATGTGGAGTCGGAGCTGAAGATCCATTTGGTTCGCTCGGAGTTCCTGCCCGCGCCGCGGACGAAAGAAATCGGCGGGGTGACGGTGCAGGATTGGGGCCAGGGCGAGGTACCCATCTCCTATGCCTGGGACGGGAAACTACCCGCGTTGGTGACCGGCGAGCAGGTGCTGCCGGCCAACTTCGCCCCCGAGCGGTATGCCGCGGATCCCGCTCAGACGTTGACCTCCGTGGAAGGCACCTATCGTTTCGCGGACGGCTGGGCCGACCTGCCCGCCTCGTTGGTGTTTCGCGGCAACCGGTTGGAGCGGGTGGAGGTGACCGGCGACGAGACGGGCCAGCAAATGCCGGCCGTGGTGGTCAGTCCGGCGCAGGGAGATACCTTCACCGTGGCCGAACAATGGATGGACTTGAACGCCTCACCGGACCAGGCCAAGTCGTTGATCCTCGGCGGCAGCATTGCCTTGGGTTACGGTCCCTTGCTGCGGCAGCAGGTCTTGGCCGAGGCCGGAGTCTATATCGTCGGGTTCATCGCAGCCGACTGGGACGGCAACCTGTACGTGCAGACCAGCGCGGTGCTGGTGCCCTAACCGACTCTGCCCTTAGCGCTGCGCCTCTTCGCTGGACCAGTAGGCGAAGAACTCCCGCGAGGAAGGAAACTGCTTGCGCCAGGCGGTGAAGTCCTTTTCATTCAAGTATTGCAGCACCACGGGCTCGTCCCAATCCACGGGCAGGTCTCTGCGGCTGGCGTTGGTCACCTGGAAACGACGGAAACCGGAGCGGAATCCGTACATCTCCTCGCCGCCATCGATCTCCCATACTGAAAACCCAGCCTTCTGATAGGCCGAAGCCAGGGCTTGCTCGTCCATGATCAAGGCTCCCGTCACAGGTGCTGCCTGATTATACCGTAGAGCAGAACACCGCACGAGTGTACCCTGGACACCCGTCCAGAGGGGGTCACAGGAGTACAGTGGCAGCGACCACGGTGGAGAGCTGTTTAGTGTGGGACTTCTTTCTCCCAATAGGCGAAGAACTCCCGCGAGGAAGGAAACTCTTTCTTCCAGAACTCCGTCGGATTCTCCCGGTTGGTGAATTGCAGCAGGACGGGTTCGTCCCACTCCAGGGGTGGATTCAATTCATCCGCACTCGTCAGCAGGTACTGCCTGGGTCCGAGGCGAACGCCTTAGGCCTCGCTGCCGCCGCCCGTGTCCCAAATCAGAAATCCTGCCGATGCATACGATAAGGCCAAAGGCTGATCCATATCCAGGGCTCCAATGTGAAAGTGATTTCCTCATTATACCGCAGGGAAGGAGCGAGGAGGCCTAGTACGGCGCTTCTTTTTCCCAATAGGCGAAGAATTCCTTCGAGCAGGGGAATTCTCGTTCCCAGGAATCCGCCGGGTTGTCGTCGGAACTGAACCGCAACACCACCGGTTCGTCCCAATGTTGCGGCGGGTTCCCCCCGGCCTTGCTCGTGATCAGGTAGACCGTGCGGCCATAACGGAACCCGTAGGCTTGGGTGCCGTAGCCGGTGTCCCAAGCCAAAAACCCTGCATACGCATAGGATAATGCCAAAGGCGGATCCATCTCCTGGTTCCTTACAAAAGGATTTCTTCTCAGTATATCGCCCGAAGGGGCTGCCATCCACTCGGCCAAAAGCCATTGTTTCCTTGACATTTTGTTAGGTTATCCTAATATAATATCTTAGGATAATCGAATGGTTACCGAGACAAAAGCGACCGAACGGGTGGAAGAATATCTGGAAGCGATCGTCGACCTGCAGGAGGACAGCCGGGAATTCAGCGTGAGCGCGCTCAGCCAGTCCCTGCAAGTGTCTCCGCCCTCAGTGTCCGAGATGCTGAAGCGGTTGACGCAGGACGGCTACCTGACCACCGCCGGCCGAGGCAATTTCACCCTCACTCCTACCGGACGCGCGCTGGGCGAGCAGATTGTGCGCCGCCACCGGCTGCTGGAACGGCTGCTGGTGGACGTACTGGAGATGGATTGGGGATTGGCGCACGAGGAAGCCTGTCGCCTGGAGCACGGCATGAGCCAGCAACTGGAAGACCGCATCGACTTAACCCTGAACCACCCCCGCACCTGCCCGCACGGGCATCCCATTCCGGGAGAAGGGGGTCCATCCCTGCCTGCCATGACCCTGGCCGACCTGGCCAAGGGCGAGGAAGCGATCATCCGCGGAATTCGCGGCGAGGAACGCGAATTCCTGCGCTATCTGGCCACCATGGGATTTTTCCCAGGTGCCCGGCTGCGGGTGGAGGAAATCGCTCCCTTCGGCGGGATCCGGATCGCGGCCCTGGGCTCCTGCCGTTATTCCCTGGGTGATGAGGTGTCCCGGAAAATCCTGATCGAGCGGGCATGAACCAAGGCCGGGAAGCCCCGGTCCGTCATCGCAGGCGCTGGCGGCATGGTGCGCGCCTTGATTTGCCCCTCGTGGCGCTGGTGGGGAATCCCAATGTGGGCAAATCCCTCCTGTTTAACCGGATCAGCGGATCGCACGTGGAAACAGCCAATGTCCCCGGCGTGACGGTGGCAATTGCCCAGGCGGTGGTGGAAAACCGCTACCGACTGATGGACCTGCCCGGCGTGTATGGCTTCCAGACGCTCACTCCCGAGCAGCGGGTGACATGGGACACCTTGCTAGACCAACCGCCGGATTTGGTGATCGCCGTGCTGGATGCCACCAACCTTCCCCGCAACCTGGCCTTTCTGCTGACACTGATGTCACTCGACCTGCCCCTGCTGGTGGTGGGCACGTTTGGCGACAAGGCGGACCAGGAGGGAGAGCCGATCGACTGGGCCAAGTTGGCGACGCTGCTGGAGGTACCAGTGGTGTCGGTGGTGGCGACGCGGGATCAAGGGATCCCCGCCCTCAAGCGGACGATCCTGCGGATGTTGGAGCAGCGGTCGACCCCCGTCTACCCGCTGCCCTACCCGGCCACCATGCGAAGCTTGGTAGCCCGAATGGAACGTCTAGCCAAGGAAGCGAACCTGCCCCCTCGCCGCGGCGCCTTCTTGTTCTTGTTGGGGGAAAAACAGACAGGGGAATTGCTTCGGACGGCGGGCAAGCGGGTCGAAGCGGAGGAATGGAGGACGCAGTTCCAGCGGCAGCAACGAATCGCAGACTTGCCGCTGGCCTTGTTCACCTTCCATCAGTCGTTGGCCAAAGTGATCGCTTTTGGCGTGCAGAAACCCCATCGACACTTGCCGCAGCGGTTGGAGCGGTGGATTACCGCGCCGCTGTCCGGCACCGTCACCGCCATCGGCCTGTTGTTGGTGATCTTCTTCAGTCTGTTTGCCCTGGGCAATTTCCTGTCCGAGGGGATCACCGCGTTGTGGACGGCTTCCGTGTCCCCACTGCTGCGATCCCTTTTTGTGTCGTGGTTCGGACCGGGAGTGGTCGCCAACGTCTTGCTGTGGGGTTTGGACCAGGGAATCCTGGCGGCCCTGACCGTGGGCGTGCCGTATATCCTGATCTTTTATCTCCTACTCTCGTTCCTGGAAGACACCGGCTACCTCTCCGTCCTTTCGTTCCTGGGTGAACGCCTGACGCGACTGTTCGGCCTGCCAGGACGGTCACTGGTGAACATGGTGGCCGGCGCCGGCTGCAATGTGCCGGCGTTGTCCGGACTTCGTTTGTTGCCGACGATGCGGGAGCGGTTCATCGGTTCGGTGCTGGTGCTGCTGGTTCCCTGCAGTGCCCGCACCGCGGTGATCCTGGGTGCGGCCGGACTCTACTTGGGCTGGGGGGCGGCTCTTTCGGTCTACGGTTGGGTGCTGCTGTGGATTTTCCTTTTTGGCACGGTGTTGCATCGGTTCTCTCCCGGCCCGCCCTCGGTGGTGATCGCGGAAATCCCTCCTTTGCGCTGGCCGCAGGCTCGGCTGGTGTTGCGCAAGACTTGGTTCCGTTTCCGCGAATTCCTTTTCCTGGCGACGCCGATCCTGATCTTGGGCAGCATGATTCTGGGAACGCTCTACGAAACGGGGGCAATCTGGTCCCTAATCGAACCGCTGACACCGTTGCTTACGGGCTGGATGGGGTTGCCGACCTGGGCGGGGCTGGCTCTGATCTTTTCCCTGCTGCGCAAGGACATGGCCCTGCAACTGCTGCTGGTCCTGGCTGCCGCGCAGTTGGGAAGCGGTTCCAACAACCTGCTCGCCTTGCTGACGCCGGCCCAGCTTTACGTCTTCGTCTACTTCGTCACCATCTCCTTCCCCTGCCTGGCGTCTTTCGCCGTCCTGACGCGGGAGATCGGCAGCAGGCGGGCCTTCCTGGTGCTGATTTTGTTATTCTCCTTCGCCATCTTCACCAGCGGTCTGGTCTACCGTTTGTTGCTGGCCCTGGGCTTCGCTTGATTTCTTCACATAGTCATGCCAAACGCAAGTACCTTTGCACTTGGTAACTACGTTTCATCGAAGCTGGAGCAGACCTTGGGGTAATCAAGGATTTGCTGATTTTGTCTGAAAGAGGCTATCGGTGGAAGATCGAGGGGGAAGAAGAATTGTTGTATCATCAGATGGGTGATAAAAAGGAGCCGGGATGATCAGAGAATATATTCAACAAGCGTTGCAACAGGCACGGTATGAGCTTATTGATGACCCGGAACCCTATTATGGTGAAGTACCGGAGCTACCCGGCGCGTGGGCAACAGGAACCACCTTGGGGGCATGCCGGGCGACCTTGGCGGAAGTTCCTGACGGATGGCTTTTAATTCGGATTTCCCGTGGGATGCTGATTCCACAGCTTGGGCAGGTTGGCATCACCATTCCCAAGGAAGTGATGGTTGGGTAAGCTCCAGCCGATTTCTTGGAAACAACTGGTGGATCGAAGCTTACCGGGGGACGGAATCGCTACTCTTCGCAGCAGGCGAGCGTCAGCGGATCACAGTTAAGATCGTGGGCGACCAAGGGATCGAGAGCCTGAAAGTGCAGGAGGTGGAAGAATGAGCGCACAGTTCGCTATTCCGCAAGAGAGGGTGGCGGACTTCTGCCGGAGATGGCAGATCGCTGAATTGGCGCTCTTCGGGTCTGTGTTGGGCGACGATTTCCACCCCGACAGCGACGTGGACGTGCTGGTCAGCTTTCAACCGGAGGCACGACACACCCTTTTCGATATGGCCCGGATGCAAGAGGAATTGGAACGTCTGTTCGGTCGCAAAGTAGACTTGGTCAGCCGGCGGGGCATTGAGACAAGCCGGAATTACATCCGGAGAAGAGCAATTCTGGAGTCCGCCGAGGTGGTCTATGGATCGTGATCGGGTTTACCTGCTGGACATTCTCCAAGCGGCAAGGCTTGCCGTGTCCTATCTCGAAGGCGTCGCGGAAGAGATGTTTCTGCAGGACACGCAGCGTCAAGATTCGGTGATTCGCCGGATCGAGATCATCGGGGAAGCGGCGCGGCGCATTTCGCCAGAAACACGGACAGCCTACCTGGACATCCCGTGGAACGCCATGATCGGGATACGAAATCTGATGGTCCACGACACCTCTTTTGTCCCCAGAGGAGTAACGATTGCCTGGGCCACCAGAATGAAAAACACAGGCTCCGGGCTTCAGGATCCCACCCGCTGGGGGCTGCCGCCTGAAAGGCGACCTGAAGGAATTCCCGCGCAAACCTGCTATAGAAACCACAAGGCCGGATCGGAAGAATCGCAGCTTGACCTTGTGCTGAACGCCTACTACCTGCTGGGCTACGACTGGCGCGAGGCGTGGAAAGCATAGAAGAAAGCCAATCTGTCCACCCCGCCGGTGATGTTCACCGTCTGCACTCGCACCGAAACAGCGGTATCGCACCACTCCTGCCGGTCGTGCAGTCCTAAAGAAGCGCGAAAAAAAATCGCAATCATGACCCCTATCGGCTATACTGAATTCGCCCTGATTGAGCAACCGGCCATCGCCCTGCTGGAAGAGCTGGGCTGAGA
>JAPLHX010000089.1 GCA_026389415.1 Coprothermobacterota bacterium
AAGTCGGCTAAAGGGCGACGTGTCTCACCCCAGATATGCTTTCCGGCTAGTGGCGCGCGACGGCAGCATCAAGTGGGTCGAGATCGGCGCTGTCTTGGTCGACTGGGAAGGCAAGCCCGCCACTTTGAATTTCCTCGCCGACATTACCGAGCGCAAGCAAGCCGAGGAGGCGCTGCGGGAAGAGCGCAACCTGTTCGTGTCCGGTCCCACCGTGGTCTTCCGCTGGCAACCGGGCCTGCCTTGGCTGGTTAAGTATGCCTCCCCCAATGTGCAGGAATTGCTGGGCTATCCACCGGAGGCTTTCACCAGTGGCTCACTTTCCTTTGCCGATGTGATCCACCCCGACGATATCGACCGGTTGGTGCAGGAACAAAGCAATTATGATCGGGAAGGCCAGACCTACTATGAGCAGGAGTACCGCCTACAGCGGTCCGACGGCCAAATCCTGTGGGTGCACGACTCTACTCGAACCGTGATCGTTGCTGGGTCCCGCCAGGACTCCGGCTATATCACCGACATCACCGACCGCAAGCGGGCCGAAGCGGAGCTGCAAAAACTGGCCTCGGTCGTCCGTTACGCCGGCGAAATGGTCAACCTGGCCACTCTTGACGGCAAGATGATCTTCCTCAACGAGGCGGGGTCCAGGATGTTGGGGATCTCTCCCACTGAGGTGGAACAAACCCATATCATGCAAGTCATTTCCGATCCTTTCAAACAGAAAGTGGAGAATGAACTGCTTCCTGCCCTAATGAATGTCGGCACCTGGGCGGGGGACCTCCAATACTTAAACTTGAAGACCGGCCATCTCACCGACGTGCAAGCCACAACCTTCGTTGTCAAAGACCCGACGACGGGAGCGCCGTTGTATCTGGCCAACGTTTCGATCGACATCAGCGAGCGGAAGCGGGCGGAAGAGGCGCTGCAGGAGAGCGAACATCGCCTCGCTGACATCATCGACTTTCTGCCGGATGCCACTTTCGCCATAAACCTCAAAGGAGAAGTGATTGCCTGGAACCGCTCGTTGGAGGAGCTAACGGGCGCAACGAAAGAAGAACTGATCGGGAAGGGCGATTTTGCCTACTCGGTGCCTTTTTATGGCAAAACCGGTCCGATGCTGATTGACCTGATCTTCCAGGACCGGGAAGAGATTGAAAAGAACTACGACTATCTTGTCAGAAGAGAGGATCAGGTGGTTGCGGAAGCCTTCGTCCCCGCCTTGCGCGGGGGTAAGGGAGTCTATCTCTGGGGAATCGCTTCTCCCTTGTATGACAGCAGCGGCTCCATTGTAGGCGCCATCGAATCGTTGCGCGACATCAGCGAACGCAAGCAGGCCGAGGAAGAGCTGCGCCTGGCCAAGCTGGTGGTGGAGAACAGCCCCACCGTGGTCTTCCGCTGGTCGCCGGAGCCGGGTTGGCCGGTGGAGTACGTCACCGACAACATCACCCTTTTCGGATTCCAGCCGGAGGAGCTGGTGCAAAATCGCACGACATTGGTGGAGATGGTCCACCCTGACGACCATCAACAGGTGGTCCGGGAAATCGAGCAGCATGTCCTGCGGGGAGAGGATCATTTTCGGCAGGAATACCGCTTGGTCTCGCCGGCGGGCGAGGTGCACTGGGTGGATGACCGCACCACTCTCATCCGCGACGCCACCGGCAACGTGCTGCATTACCAGGGCACCGTCACCGACATCAGCGAGCGCAAGCGGCTGGAAGCAGAGGTGGAAAAAGCCCAAATGGATTTCCTCTTCGCCGTCTCCCACGAGCTGAAGACGCCGTTGCTCATAATGAGTGCTGCCGAGGAGCTGGTGGAGCTGCTGCCCGTCGAACAAAGGGTGGAGCGCTTCCGCGACTACGCTGACGTCTGGAAGCGGAACCTGATCCGGCTGCGGACGATCATTGACAACCTGGTGGACAGCCAGCGTTCGCCCCGCACGGGGATGAAGCTCAGCCCGCAGCCAACCGATCTCGGCGCGCTGGTGGAGCACGCGCTGGAGGAGCTGGCGCCGTTGGCCCAGAAGAAGAGTCTCGGGTTGCAGAGGGAGATCGATCTTTTGCGGCCGCTCTCGCTGGATCCGGAAGCGTGCGTGCGGATCCTGACGAACCTGCTGACCAACGCCATCAAGTTCTCGCTGGTATCCGGCGAAATCCGGATCAAATTGAGAGAAGAAGGCGATCAAGCCGTGCTGCAGATCCATGACGAGGGTCCCGGCATCCCGGCCGACGAGATGCCCAACCTCTTCCAGCCCTTCCGCCGGGGATCGGACTCGGTGCGGACAGTGGTGCCCGGCACGGGGCTGGGGCTCTACGTCTGCCGGATCCTGACCGAGGCCCAGGGTGGAACGATCGACCTGGAGAGCGCGGTCGGCCGGGGTACGACAGTCACTGTCCGGTTCCCCCTGACGGACGGTTCTTTAGCGTCCAGTCGGTAGAAACGACAGTAGTGAAGTGAGTTACCGGGACCATTCGATCGAAATCAGACCGATTGGACGAGTCCATCGAATCTCGCCTACCAAAGACGTCGCAGACCGTAGTTTGGTTTCCCAAATCGTTCTTCTTTCCGACCTGGAGCCAGCCCTGGATGGCATCGATCAATTCTCCCATCTCTATGTGATCTATTGGCTGGATCGGGTATCGAGTGAAAATCGATGCGTACTGACCCATACCACAAATAGGATTCCCCGCGGAGTCTTTGCCACAAGAAAACCTTGGCGACCCAATCCGATTGGGTTAGATCTGGTGGAACTTGTGCGACACGAAGCAAATATATTGTGGGTGAGGGGTTTAGACGCACTGGAGGATAGCCCGGTATTAGACATTAAGCCTTATCCGGAATGGGTAAGCGGCCGTTTGATTGTTGTGACAGACTTCCGGGTACCGCAGATCTCCCCGTCCGCCATCGCACCATTTCCGACCTGCTCACTTTCATCTTCTGCGGGCCCAAGGCTTGTGCTATTGCCGGTCCTGCTGCAACGGCCTTGGCTTTATCATGCTGAGCCGTCTTTGCGAAGCCCTGTCCTCGAAAGCCTGCCCTCGAGCGAAGCGAAGGTGCCTGCCCTCGAGCAAAGCGAAGGGAAGTGAAGGAATCCGGCCTGTGGCTGTGGAAATAGTCTGCGAGCAAGATCCTTCG
>JAPLHX010000125.1 GCA_026389415.1 Coprothermobacterota bacterium
GTCGTGACGAGTCAGCCGGGCGTACACCTGGCGGTCCAGGCTGGGGAGACCAATGTTGATACGCCGTAGTCCGGCCTGCCACAAGGGCTGGGCATACAGGGGTAGGAGCACCGCGTTGGTGGTGAGCGAGAGGTCCTGCAACCCATCGATTCCGCGCAGTTGTTGGATCAGTTCGGGCACGCCTTTTCGGACCAGGGGCTCACCCCCGGTCAGGCGTACATTACGGATCCCTTCTTGCACGGCCTGTTCGACTACGATCGCCATCTCCTCATAGCGCAAGATGTCTGAGTGCGAGAGCGGCGATACCCCCTCTTCCGGCATGCAGTAGAAGCAACGCAGGTTGCAGCGGTCGGTGACCGAGAGGCGCAAATAGTCGATCGTGCGGCCGAAGGGATCCTTCATTCCCGGTCCTCGGGCCACTCCGTCATCTGCAGCAGGACTTCGCCACCTGCGGCGATTCGGGTCGTATCCTCCGGGATCAACGCCAGGGCATTGGCCTGGGATAGGGAGGTCAGAATGCCCGATCCCTGCGGACCAGTGGAACGAGCCCACCACCCTTCCTCCCGTTTTTCGGCGCGCACGCGTAGGAAATGCAGCCGGTTGCGGTCCGCGCCTTTGTCGTAGGGTTCCTGCAGCCGCGCACACCGCTGCGGCCGAAAGAGAAGGCGATATCCCATCATCTTGCGCAAGGCGGGTCGGACGTATTCTTCGATGGCGATCCAGGCGGAGACCGGATTGCCGGGGATCCCGAAAATCGGTTTGCCACCAATTTGCCAGAAGGCCAAAGGCTTTCCCGGTTTCTGGCGTACGCGCCAGAACACCAGTTCCGCCCCCAATTCCGCCAACACGCCCTTGACGAAATCGTAGTCGCCGACCGACACGCCCCCGTTGACGAGGACCACATCAGCCTGATCAATGGCCATTTGCAGTGCAGCGCGAACGACGTCCCGTGTATCGGGGACGCGGGGGAAAAGCACCGGACGAGCCCCGATTTGGGCGATCTGAGCTTGCATGGAATGGGCATTGGCATCGCGAATCTGCCCTGGACCGGGTCTTGTTTCCACCGGAACCAGCTCGTTTCCCGTGGTCAGAATCGCAACCGTGGCGGGCGGAATCACGCAAACCTGCGCTTGACCCAACGCTGCCAACACGCCGATCTCTGCCGGCCGCAGAACACAACCGGCCTCCAGGACGGTTTGTCCCGGCCGCATGTCCTCGCCGACCCGGCGGATATTGGCCCCCGCTGGTACCGTTCGCAGGATAAATACTTGATTGCCTTCCGAGCGGGTGTCTTCCTTTCGCACTACCGTATCCGCACCCTCCGGGATCGCGGCTCCGGTCATGATCCGGATGGCTGTTTTGGGCTGCACCGTAAAGCTGGTGGAGCCGCCGGCTTGAAGATCGGACAACACCAAGAGGCCGGCGGGGTGATCCGCGGATGCTCCTTCCAGGTCTGCGGCCCGCACGGCGTAGCCATCCATGGCGGAGTTGTCAAACGGAGGCACCGGATCGCGGACGATGGCCGGTTGGCCCAACACCAGGCCCAGGGTTTCGTCCAAAGCAAGCAAGACCGGCGACAAAGGTTTCACCCCGGCCAGGATTTTGGCTTGCGCTTGTAGATAGGTCAGATCGGGTTCACTCATCATTCGGAATACAATGTATCGCGGTGGCTTTGAAGGAAGCAAGCACGGTCTCTCCCACAGTGAGAGCCATTTCCTGGGCAGAACGGCGTGTGATCAAGGCTAGCAACGGAAAACCACAATCCAACCTGACCCGGACCGTGGCGCCTTGCAGGCGCAGCTCCTCGATGGTGCAGCACAACCGATTGCGGGTGGATTCGGAACCGGATTCCCCGTCCCGCCGCAAGGAAACATCCTCCGGCCGCAAGCAGACCAGTACCCGTGCTCCCCTGGCGAACGAGGTGATTGCTTCCAGCAGCACGTCTTGTACGCGGATGGAGGCCAGGCCATCCGCATTTCCTTCCACCGTACCCGGCAGGATGTTTTCGGTTCGGACGAAGCGCGCCACCATTGCATTTTGGGGTGCGAAGAAGACCTCCTCCGGCGTTCCCACCTGACGCAAGGACCCCTGCTCCAACACGGCGATGCGGTCGGCCATGGCCAAGGCTTCCTCCTGGTCGTGCGTCACCCAGACGCAGGTCATTCGACCCAGGCGCAGGATCTGCCG
>JAPLHX010000219.1 GCA_026389415.1 Coprothermobacterota bacterium
CAAAACTGAAGAAATCCGTAAGGAAATTGAACAAGCTCGAAATGAGGTGGAGGACCGGATTGATGTTGCGGAGAAACGAGGCCTGCCCGTCAACCTAAGCCATCTCAAACCTGGGGATGAGGTGTGGATCCCTCGGTTCAAGGCACAAGGTGTTGTGATGGAGATCAAACTGGAAGAGGGCAAAGCGCGGGTACAAATTGGCACAATGCGCGCCAACTTGCATGAAGAGGAAATTGAACGGCTGGAAGCACCGGGTGAAAGCCTGAAAATACAGGTAGAAATCCCCAGCAGACCACAGGTTGCAGCGGGCAAAGATATCTCTTGGAAACTCGACCTTCACGGAGAAAAGGTGGAAGCGGCCTTGTCTGCTTTGGATAAGTACCTGGACAATGCAGTGTTAGCCAATTTTCCATTCGTCTATGTCTTGCATGGCCGTGGTACGGGGGCTCTCCGCCAGGCAATTCATAGTTTTCTCCGTAAACATCCCTCGGTCCTTCGATTCCGGATGGGTGAAGGTTCAGAAGGTGGCCAGGGTGTGACCATCGTTTATTTAAAATAAGTCCATTCTTTCTTACTGAATCAAGCTTATGGGGACTTGTACGGCTTCTTGGTTTCAAAAAGACGATGCTGTTCTACGTGATTTCTCCGACAGGACCTTGCGCGCAAGAAATGAGATCGGAGGATCTGCCCTATTCGGTTTGGAGTGGGTGATGCGGTTCCGTCTGCGGGACAAAAAGAAGACCGAGCGGGATCGCAACCAATCCGTTGATAGAGTTCAGCGAGGTTCACTGTAGTGCATTGGAAGCTCAAAACAGTGCGATAAAATTCTGGCTCAAAATAGGTTCTGCATCCAGTTGCCTTACAGTCAAATTTTGGCGAGAATCCAGCGATTGCCGGGCGCCGGTCCACGGCTCCAACCCCTGCAGGGGATCCTACAAGCACTGCCTGCAACAGAGATCATCGAACCGATAGCGCTGATGCGTTCACGATCGAGACGTTTCTGTTACACTTCCGCCAAATGAGTACAATGAACGCACGGGAGCAATTTGAACTCCTCAAAGAAGGCGTCCTGGACTTGATAACACCAGACGAATTGCTGGCAAAGCTGGAGAAATCCGAACGAACCGGAATTCCCTTAAAGATCAAGTATGGCGCAGATCCATCACGTCCCGACATCCATTTGGGGCACGCAGTTTGCTTTTTAAAAATGCGGGAATTCCAGAACTGCGGTCACCAGGTGATTTTTGTAATCGGTGATTTTACTGCCCGGGTAGGAGATCCTAGCGGCCGTTCAGCCGTTCGGCCACCGCTGGGCCAAGAGGAAGTGGCGGAGAATGCCCGCACCTATCAACGACAAGTCTGGAAAATCTTGGATCCCGAAAAAACAAAGGTTGTTTACAATGCGGAATGGCTGGAAAAACTGAAACTGGTCGATGTGGTTCGATTGGGAGCGAAGTTCACCGTAGCTCAGATGCTGGAACGGCAAGATTTCGGGAATCGCTTCCAAAAGAATGTGCCAATTTTTCTGCATGAATTTCTCTATGCCCTGATGGTGGCCTACGATTCCGTTGTGCTGGAAGCCGATGTGGAAATGGGAGGCCACGATCAGCTCTTCAATTTCATTGTCGGACGGGATCTACAGCGGCAGATGGGTCAGGAACCCCAAATCTGTCTGACGATGCCCATTTTGGAAGGTACGGATGGGATATTGAAGATGAGCAAGAGCCTGGGAAACGACATTGGCGTGTTGGATTCGCCAGGGGAAATGTTCGGACGGATCATGTCGATTCCCGACCATGTGATGGGGCATTATTACCAGTATCTGAACCTGGCTTCCCCAGCGGAGGTCGCAGGCATAGAGCAAGCAATGCAAGAGGGACGATTGCACCCGCGCGATGCCAAAATGGATTTGGCAACCAAGATCCTCTCCTGGTTGCACTCACCCGCACTGGCACGACAATCTCGCGATGAGTTTGAGCGGGTATTCGGGCAAAAGCAAACTCCTTCCCAAATGCCCGAACTAAGGATATCGCTACCCTTGGATCTGCTCAATTTTTTAGTGGAACATGGATTTTGCTCGAGCAAAACGGAGGCCCGGCGTTTGTTGCAACAGGGTGGCATTCATCTGGACCGAGAGCCCGTTCCATACAGTGATCGCCCGGTCCTGAACGATATCCCGGATGGCGTTGTTTTGAGGGTGGGTAGGAAAAAGTTCATGCGCCTTTGGCGAGCCTGAACTATTCGAACCTCCCTCTTATCTAATCCCTGGACACGGCATGAACGAAGAAGCGATCGTTTCCTTTTGCCAGAATGTTGCACGACAGGCTCGCAAGCAAGCAGTTCTTCTAAACAGTGGAACAGGCTTAATGATTTCTGCCTTGTCGTTGGTCCTTCTATTCTGGATTAATAAAATCTTCCAATTGGCTTTGCCGTGGCCGATCTATTTACTTTCCATCGTACCTGTCACCGCACTGATGGCCTGGTGGCCGCAGCGAATTCCAAAACCCACGTATGCCATAGCTACTGCGGATCGCCACCTCGGTTTAAATGAACGATTGGTCACTGCCAATGAGGTTCTCTCCCGTGGGCAGCCTTCCAACATCTTGGAACAGCGTTTAGTGACCGATACCGCCCAGGCGATACGCGAGCTTTCTCCGCAATGGGCATTGCCTGCGCCAAGCATTCGTTTACCCGCGATCCTCCTGTCGGCAACTCTGGTGTTGTTTCTGGTTCTGCCATACCTTCCTTCTATTCCACCCGCACGAAATGCCATGCTACCGCAAATTGAATCCTTATTGAGGCAGTTCGAGCAATTGGAATCACCTCAGACGCAAACCATCCGTTGGAAGCTTCTGCAGGCGAAACGCTTGGTTGAGCAGAGTCGGCAAATGGAAGCCGGCCAAGCGCTGGAAGAGGCACAAGTATTAACTCGCCAAGGTCTGACCGCAGACGAACAAGCTCAACGGATGCTCGGGCAGACCACCTCTTTGGAATTCTTGGCCCAGGGACTCGATGGAAACCAAGAGCCGCTACAACAGCTTTCCTCTCTGACACCGGCGGAGCAAACGCGTTTGGCCACAATGCTCCAAAACGAAATGACCAAGCTTCCCGATGGCGCGATAAAGACGGGACTGGAGCGGTTGGGAAAAGCACTTAGGCAAGAACCAGGGCAAGTCTTCTCTGAAACGAAATCCCTGTCGGAAGTGATTCCGCTGGAAAGGGCTCTAGTGCGTGATCTTGGGCAAGCCGTCGCAGATTGGCGGAGCGGAGAAAACATGACGGCGAATGCTGAGGCGGCGGCTGCCGCTGCACCTGCCGACGCCGAGGTACAACCCGGTTCCGGATTAGGAACACAAGGGGGCGTCAATCGTGGCCGGGGGGAGCAGCAAGAAGGCCGGGGGGAATACAGCCAAACTCCAGCCAATGGCCAAGAAACACTTGCCTCGGGTTTCATTTATGTTCCTCGCGATTTTCGGATGTCGGAAACAAGCCAACCTCTAGTCTTACCGCGAACAGGAGAAGATCAGATGCAACTTACAAGCGAAGGGGAAACGATATCTGAGGGTTCCTTCACAGACTTCCGAGATGTTCTCCCCGCGTACGAACGAAAAGCATCCGATCAGATGGTTCGCCAGGCCTTCCCTGCACAACTGGAGGATCTCGTGGCCCGGTACTTTCAATCATTGGAGCAAACGCCATGACCCCGGAAGCATTCACACAAACATTGGAGCAGATCCGCTACGAACTTGCGAAAGTGATCGTAGGCCAAGAGGAGGTCATCTCTCACCTTCTCATTTGTCTGGTAGCCCGCGGACATGCCCTGATCGAGGGAGTACCCGGTCTGGGAAAAACACTGATGATCAAGAGCATCAGCCAAGTCCTCGACCTTCAGTTCTCCCGGATCCAGTTCACGCCGGATTTGATGCCGGCGGACATCACCGGCACATTGGTGCTGCAGGAGGACCTGGGGCGCCGACAATTCTCCTTTCAGCAAGGACCGATTTTCGCTCACCTTGTACTAGCGGATGAAGTGAACCGAGCGACACCCAAGACCCAATCCGCTCTCCTGGAAGCGATGCAAGAAGGAACTGTGACGGTTGCCCGACAAACCTATTCCCTGCCTCAACCTTTCTATGTTTTTGCCACGGAAAACCCGATTGAGATGGAAGGGACTTATCCACTGCCGGAAGCACAACTGGACCGATTTCTTCTGAAAATCCTGATCGATTACCCCAACGACAGGCAGATGATTGAGGTGCTCTCGCGAACGACGAGCACGTATTTCGCTGAATTCCAGCGAATAGCGGATGCTCAAACGCTGCTGGACATGAATCATCTTGCCAGAGAGGTTCCGGTGGCGCAAGCTGTTTACGAATATGCCACAGAAATCGTGGAAGCATCCCGACCGCAGCAAAACAAATCCTGGGAAACTGTCCGCAGGTTTGTCCGATATGGATCCAGTCCGCGTGGAGCTCAAGCATTGATTACTTGTGCCAAAATCCGTGCGCTCGCTCAAGGACGATTCCATGCATCCCGCGAGGATATTAAGCAAGTGGCGCTGCCAACCCTTCGCCACCGCCTGCTGCTAAACTATGAAGCCCAGGTGGAGGGCATCACCGCCGATCAAATCATCGGGAAAATTATTGAGCGTCTAGGAGTGTGATGCCTCTTTCTACAGAACCTTTCCCTGGCTTTTCTGAAGCCCTTCTCCGCCGATTGGCTCGCTTTCGTTTCCGCTTGCGCCCCGGCCTTCCAGGCCGAGGCGTAGGGGAGCACTTGGTACGGAAAGGTGGAGCCTCCGTGGAGTTCTCTGATTTTCGGACGTACTCCTATGGAGACGATTTCCGCCTCGTGGACTGGAATTCCTTTGCCCGTTTGGATCGTTTATTCGTCAAGGTGTTCCGTGACGAAGAAGGATTCGTCCTGCACCTTCTACTAGATCGTTCTCGTTCCATGGATTGGGGTAAACCGAACAAGTGGCAATTCGCAAAACGGTTGGCTGCAGCTTTGGGGTATGTAGCTCTTTCGGCCTTTAATTGGGTGACGGTGCAAGCCTTACCCGACAGTTTCTTTCTCAAGGAGCGGCGCGGCCGGGGTATGATTCCCATGTTTTTTCAATTCCTAGAGCGAATGCCACCGGGCGGTTCACTGGATTTGAGTGCAGCCCTGGAGGAATATGCACGCACTCATGTCCAACCGGGATTATTGGTGATGCTGACCGATGCCCTGACTCCCAGAGGTGTAGAGACGGGGATCAAACGCTTGCTGGCTCGCGGCCATCAAGTCGTGTTCCTTCACATCCTGGCTCCAGAGGAAATCAACCCCTCAACACTGGGTGACCTGGAACTGGAAGAAGTGGAGTGGCGGGACCGACTGGAAGTGTCCCTGGATTCCTTCGCTGCTCGCACCTACCGCTATACGGTTCAAAACTGGCGACGCGAATTAGAAGGCTTTTGTCTTACACATCAAGTCCCTTATTTCTTGCTGCCAACCGATCAAACAGTGGAAGATGTCTTGCTCAAGCGATTGGTGGGAGTGTTGCTGGGATGATCCTATTCCAGCAGCCCTGGTTCTTGCTCTCCCTCCTTGCTCTGGGGTTTTTGTTCTGGCTGTACCTGCGACAGCCTCGCCGCCGGAAACAGATTGTATCTCAGGTTTTTCTGTACCTAAGGGCACGTAAAGAGATCCTCACCCGATTTCACCGCCTTCGCTTTTTCCGCAACATGATTTTTTTTCTGCAATGCTTGGTCGTTCTACTCTTGGGTACAGCCGGCGCGCTTCCACTTACCGGCTTTTACCCATTGCTAGGTTACCGGGCAGTGCTGGTATTGGACAGTTCGCTTTCGATGATGACACAAGATGTTGAGCCAAACCGTTGGGAACAAGCCCGGGAACGGGCGCGTCAATTGGGCCGGAATCTACTGGCCGATGGGGGAGAAGTGGCTCTCTGGGAATTAAATCAGGATCCACATTTAGTATTGGATTTCACCCTGGAAGCCAACGATCTGGATCGGGCATTAAACGAACTGGCGCCCACGTTCTCTGCTTGCACTCCGGCAGAATTGCTGCTGGAACGCCTGGATCGATGGGCTGGGGAGAGAATGCTTACCGTGTTTCTCCTCTCTGACATGGCCTTCGAGATTCCACCGGCGATCAGGATCAGCCACTTGGCTTTGCGACCCCAGCCCGTAGGCACTCCTTGCGGGAATCTGGCGATTGTGGGTGCAGGTTGGCAATTGGATCGATTGTGGCTGAAAGTGGCAAATTACACCGACCAGCCGCGCACAGTCCGGCTACAAGTGGGAGAAAACACCTCGGTCTTAAACCTTGAGGCGGAGGAAATAGGATCGCTCGAATTCCAGCAAACCCGCACAGCGTCGCTCTTGCCAATCAGCCTGATGGAGGAAGATGAGCTGCCCTGGGACAACCGGCTGGATCTGACCGTGCCACTACCCCCGCGGGTTCTGCTTATATCGTCCTCTCCTTTCCTTGAAAGCGCACTGGAAGCTGCAGGAAACAATGTTGTGACGATCGGTCCGGAGGACTATCGATCCGAGATATCGGCGGATCTGATTGTTTTTGAGGATTTCCTGCCCTCCAGTTTGCCGGCGCGGCCGATGCTCGTGATTCATCCTCCAATGAACAATTCCTTTTTCGCTTGGACAGAAACAGCCACTTTGGTGATTCCCCAAGCTCGAACCGATCCCTTGTTACGATTTGTAGATCTATCGCAAATGCGTTTTCTGCGAGTTCCGATGCTTGATCCTCCGGCGGGTTTGGCTCCAATAGTCCTGGGGGGGGAAACGGACATTTTGTGGAAAGGCTTTCTCAACAACCAAAAAATAGCGTTATTGGCTCCCGACCTTTCTTCTTCCAGCTGGCCCTTAGAGCCGACATTCCCTGTGTTTCTGGCCAATGTTGTCCGTTGGCTGATGGGGGACGATCTGCTCCATTCTACCAATGACGCCGAATCTGGGATTCTGATTGAACCCTTTAGCCCGAGCTACCAGGGGAGGGGCACTCCGTGGGGACTCTACGGAATCGACCGGGCAGATGGCCTCAGCCTCTATACGGTGGCTCAACCCAATGAGCAAGAATCCAACCTGCAAATCCTGGCAGATGTGGAGCAATTCGGTATTCGCTCCGCGCCGCCGGATCTGTTGCGCCCGATCACCGTCGCATTCCTGATCACAGCATTAATCGTTTTTGCCCTGGAGGAGGTCTTGCGCAAACGCTATGGTTGAACTTGCCTCCCCCTGGTGGTTAGTCTCTTTCCTCTTCCTTGCCCTGATCATCTTCTGGCGTCCAGGGAAAATCCCGGTCACTATCTTGCGAGCACTGGCTTGGGTTCTCCTCGCGCTCGCACTTGCTCAACCCAGTATCTTCTGGCAAACGCCTGGCGGCACGATTACCTATCTGGTGGATCGCTCGCGCTCGATTCGAGCAACTATTGATCCGACCAGCGTACCCCGGAATTCCAATGTTGATACGCGCTTTATGTTTTTCGGCGATGACCACGGTTCGGATATCGGCATCTCTCTGTCTGCCGCCGCAGCTGAAACTGAAGGGTTTAGTGGAAAGGTTGTGCTTTTAAGCGATGGCCAAGATACGGGTGATCGAGTGGGAGAAGCGCTGGAGGATTTGGTGCGTCGAGGAATACAGGTGGATGTATTGCCGTTGGCTCCTACATTTTCCGATGTGGCACTCAACTTGCAAACGCCACGCGTTCTTGGTGCCAATGAGCGCTTTGACCTGGTAGTGGAAGTGACTTCTTTGGCGATTTCTCGGGCGACCCTGACGATCTCGGTGGATGGAACGCCCGCTAGCCGGCAAGAACTAAGCTTGCAAGAAGGGAAAAACCTATTCCAGCTTCCATTAGCTCTTGTCCAGCCGGGGATTCACTCGATCGAAGGATCCCTGGCGGCTACAGGAGATCTTTTCTTGGAGAACAATACCTCCTTTGCATTCCCCACGGTGTTGGCGGGAAAGGGGATTCTGGTGGTTTCCACTCAACCCAATGGAGATCGCTTTGCTTCCCTTCTAATAGAACAGGGCGTGCCAAATGATTTGATTCAGCCTATTGCATTGCCGGAGGACGTCAAGCCGCTGACGGCATATGAAGGCATCGTACTGGTTGATGTTGACAATGCAGAGCTAGCCCCTGCGCAAGTGAATGCGCTCACCCTCTTTGTTCGTACTCTGGGAGGCGGTCTGCTGGTGATTGGCGGGGGTCACTCCTATACCCTGGGAAACTATTTCCGTTCCCCGCTGGAGGAGATTTTGCCGGTGGTCTCCCAACCGAGATTGGAGCAGGACCTCCCAGAGATGGCCATTGTATTCGTGGTGGATAACTCTTCTTCCATGTGGCAGAAAACCGGTGAATATGAAAAGTTGGACCTAGCCCAGGAAGTAGCCGTTCGCGCTTCCGCCCCCCTGCGCCAGCAAGACCAGGTAGGAGTTTTGGCTTTCTCCGATCAGCCAAACTGGTTGTTGCCGTTGGGTCCAGGCCGTAATTTCTCTCAAATTACGGAAAAAATTCTTACAAAGGGGCCGGGCGGAGGAACGAATGCCTTCTTGGCGCTGAGCGAGGCGTTGCACCAACTTCAACAAACGGATGCCAAGCTGAAACACATCATTTTCATCTCAGATGGCAAGTCCCAGCAGGGCGAATTCCCCACTTTGATCCAACAAGCTCGCCGAGAAGGAGTCTACGTCACCGCTTTGGCTATTGGTGAGGATGCGGACCTTCCTTTTATGGAAGAGATCGCAACCGGGGGAGAAGGGAAATT
>JAPLHX010000292.1 GCA_026389415.1 Coprothermobacterota bacterium
ACGTTTTGTTTGGTTCCGCAAATGACTGATGCTGTCAATATGCCAGTCATTGCAGCGGGGGGCATAGCCGACCATCGTGGTCTGCGGGCTGCCCTGGATTTGGGTGCTGAAGGAGTGCAGGTAGGAACCCGTTTCATCTGTTCCACGGAATGTGAGGTGCATCCAGCCTATAAGGACGTCATTTTGCGGGCAGGTGATCGTGACACGATGGTCACTGGCCGTTCCACCGGCCATCCTGTCCGAGTGATTAAAAACACCTTTGCCAGATATTTCGACGCGCAGGAACGCTCAGGTGCGAGCGCGGAGGCGCTAGAATCTCTGGGCCAGGGCCGACTGCGACTGGCTGCCGTCGAGGGAGATGTGCAGAACGGTTCGGTGATGGCTGGGGCGATTTCGGGGCTAATCCGCGAGATCCAGCCGATTTCAACCATCATGCAATCTATTTTAGGTCAGGAGGTTTTTTTATGTCCCTAGCATTTCTGTTTCCAGGACAAGGCTCACAGTATCCGGGGATGACCGCTACGATCGAAAGCATTTATCCTCCAGCTAGAGCGCTGTTTGAAGAAGCAAACTGGATTCTCGAGATCGACCTACACTCGCTGGCACAGCAAGGACCAGCGGAAGAACTTACGCGCACAGAAAACGCTCAACCCGCTTTATTGATGGTCTCGGTGTGTTGGCTGCAGTTTCTATTGGCTCAAGGGATCAGTCCGCAATACCTGGCCGGGCATAGTTTGGGTGAGTATTCCGCATTGGTGGCAAGTGGCGCGCTGAATTGGCGGGATGCCCTCCGCTTGGTTCGACGGCGCGGTGAACTGATGAGCGCAGCCGCTGCCAAACAAAGCGGCGGAATGGTAGCCGTGATCGGGTTGGGGCAGGACTCTTTACTAGAAGTATTGCGGGAAGCATCCCGCACTGGCTGTGTAGAACTGGCCAACTACAATACCGCAGAGCAGGTTGTCCTGTCGGGAGAATTCCCCGCCTTGGAAAAAGCGTCGGAACTTGCGCGAAAACGGGGCGCCAAGTTGGTCCGATCCCTGCAAGTCTCCGCCCCCTTTCACTCCTCGTTGATGCGACCAGTAGCTGAGCAATTTCAGAAGGAACTGGACCAATTTGCGTTTCAGGATGCCGAAATTCCCGTTCTATCGAATGTTACTGCCCGCCCAATGCAGCGTACAGAGGAGATCCGGCATGCTCTCATCCTCCAGATTGATCATCCGGTTCTGTGGGCAGATTCCATCCGGTGGCTATTTGCCAACAGTGTGGATCATTTCTTGGAGGTGGGAGCTAAGAACGTGCTGACCGGCCTGGTTCGCCGCATGGTACCGGAAGCAAAGGCAGAAGCAGTGGAAGAGCAATTCTTAAAGGAGGCGGTGTCCACCAGCAGGAACCCTGTAGCCTGAGACCGTAGCAATAGTCTCAGTGCGGGATGTGGATGAACGAGCAAGAAATCTCAGAAAAAAACAAGACCATGGCCACAATTCCAATAAGGAGGATACAATGAACGAGCAAGAAATAGCAGACAAAGTCAAAGCCCTGGTAGCAAGCCGCCTGGGAACACCGGTTGAACAGATTGCACTGGAGACTCGGTTTTCAGAGGACCTCAACGCCGACTCGTTGGATGTAGTCGACCTGATCATGGCTCTAGAAGAAGCCTTTCAAGTGAAAATCCCGGATAATGAGGCGCAGCAGATTAAGACGGTGAGCGATACCGTTACGTTCCTACTGAGCCACCTCTCCCAGTCCGCGTAAAGGGGATCTCCTTGACCCAACGAGTTGTCATTACCGGTTTGGGCGTCGTTTCCAGTATTGGTTGGGAAATAGATCAATTCTGGTCGAATCTGACTGCGGGACGATCGGGGATTTCACACCTTTCTCTGACCACATCTGATCTCCCTGTGCACATTGGCGGGCAGATTTCTGACTTTCCGGCTGGATCGTGGTTTTCTCCCAAAGAGAGCATCCGAATGGACCGCTTCACCCAATTTGCCCTAGCAGCAGCTCTTCAGGCCGCCAAGGACGCGAAGGTTGAGCAAGGAGGGGAAGACGTTGGCGTTGTCGTGGGTTCGGGTGTTGGCGGGATTATAACTCTGCTGGACCAACAGCAAGTTCTGCTTGAAAAGGGTGCTGGACGGGTCAGCCCTTTCATGATTCCGATGATGATGAGCAACAGTGCTGCATCGCAGATTGCCATCCGTTTTCATGCGCAAGGGTACTCCTCGTGTCCCGTCACTGCATGCGCTAGCTCACTGCATGCAGTGGGGGAAGCCTATCAAGTAATCCGTCGCGGTGAAGCCCGACTGATATTTGCTGGGGGAGCGGAAGCGCCCTTGGTGCCTGTGGCAATCGCAGCGTTTGCCAATATGAAAGCACTGAGTGCGAGCAAGCGTGAACCGGCGCAAGTTTCCCGACCGTTTGATCGCAACCGTGATGGATTCGTGATCAGCGAGGGAGCAGGAATCCTGGTATTGGAGGCCTTGGAAAGCGCTCTGGCTCGTAGCGCCCATATCTATGGCGAAATCCGAGGATTTGCTGCTAGTACGGATGCGTATCACGTTGCGGCTCCAGAACCAGAGGGGACGGCAATTGTGAGCATGATCAAGAGAGCTTTGACGTCGGCAGGAATGATCCCGGAGGACATTGACCACAATCAATCTCGACGAACCCGACCCAGACTGCGATCTTGATTACGTAGCGAATCGTCCCCGTTTTCAACCGATCCATTCGTTTTTGAAGCTGAGCTACGGGTTTGGCGGACATAACGCGGGCCTGATCGTCAGCAGGTATCAAGGTTAGAGATGGATCTGGGACTGGATGGCAAAATAATCCTAGTCACCGGAGCTTCCCGCGGGATCGGCCGGCAAACAGCGCTGTCCTTTGCCCGGGAAGGGGCTTGCGTAGCCGTCCACTTCCACCAACAAGAAGCTCAGGCCAATGATTTGGTTCGGGAACTACAGAACGCGGGACGAAAAACTCACTCTTATCGGGCGGATATCTCTCGGCCAGTGGAAACAACGGCACTGGTAAACCAGGTCATCGTCGACTTTGGTCGTTTGGATATCCTGGTCAACAATGCGGGCGTCAGCATCGACGGGCTTTTGGCTTCCTTGTCGGATGATCAGATCGAGCGTACCCTTGCCACCAATCTGTTGGGGACGATTATGGTGACACGCGCAGCCGTGCGCCAGTTCATTCGCCAACGGGAGGGCCGGGTGATCAGCATTTCCTCGGTTGTGGGAATCGTCGGTTCTGTTGGCCAATCGATTTATGCAGCCAGTAAACAGGGGATTGTTGGGTTCTCGCGCAGTTTGGCGAAAGAAGTGGCCCGCAGGCAGATCTTGGTGAACGTGATTGCGCCCGGCTATATTGAGACGGACATGACGGCACTGCTACCTGAGAATACTAAAGCGGACTATCTTCGAAGGATTCCCTTGGCCAGGGCCGGACTTGCCATGGAAGTAGCAGAATTGGCCTGTTTTCTAGCTTCTTCAAGAGCTTCCTATATTACTGGCCAGGTGTTCGTGCTTGACGGCGGTCTCTCGCTTAGTTAGCAGATTGGCACCTGGATTTTTTGCAAATTGAACCTTGGATATCAGTCTCAACGATTCACCCTGGCAAAGCTAAAAAACCTCTACTGAAGACACGGAGGGTCTGCCGGGAAGGAACCAGGTAGAGGAGCGCTTGAGCCAAGATTCCCCGGGAGAAGGCCAAGGCTCTCCCCAGCATCGGGATGCCCCGAAGGGGAGAGCCGCTGGAGTACGACACCCGGGAGACGATTCAGTCCGCGCAAGGTGGAAACCGAGACCCCGATAAAGCGAAGAATGGCAAAGGCAATGGCCAAAAACACTCCTGGCAATATCCCAAAAAAAAGAACGCTTAGAACCAGAAAGTAGTCCCAATCCCGGCAGGTGCGGGAGAAGGCAGGATACCCGCGGGAAGGTTTATTCCGCCATTCTTTCTGCAGTCACCGCCTTCCGATTGGGAATTAACGCTGAATCATGGACCGGGGCGCCGGCTACAGCTCAACCTCGTAAGTGGCGTTACGGCAGTGGTGGCAGT
>JAPLHX010000006.1 GCA_026389415.1 Coprothermobacterota bacterium
TTCCAATACCGGTGTGGAGTTCCATATCTCATTTTGGATCTGGTCCTCGGGTGTCTCAGGTACGATTTATATCTTACCTGTATATCCATGAGACTGTACTTCCATGCGATATAAGGAAAACAGATGGTCCATCATATCCCACGCCCACCTAAGCGAGCTTGGATTAGCGATATAAGCTGATGCAACGGTCCGATCGTTCTCCTCCAGTACCGGTATCAGCCACTCACGGATCAATCCTGGTCGACGGTCATCCACAATGATCATCATGGATCGGGTCGGGATGCTGGCATTCTCGGTAAGGAATCCCAAGAGCTCCTAGAAATACAGCCGAAAACCCAGTTTTAGGAAAGAGCGTACCGAAAATGCGGTCTCCAGGAAACAAAATGCTCGCACAAACGCTGCAGAAGCGCCCCAAACCAGGCGAAAAAAGAAGACTCTCCCCTGGTTTTCGATCTCATCTGCCCCGTTTTTGTAGCCATCAGGGTCAAATTCGCCACCGTTGCGGCTATCAACAACTGGAACAAGGTCTTCTTTCTGCCGAAGTAACGCGCCTGGCGGATACCCAACTGCACCAGGCGAGCCAGGCGATGCTCGGCGGTCTGCCGCATTTGGCGATAAGGTTGGAACTCGGGGCTGTTCTGAAAGGCCCGCGCCTGTTGCAGCAGTCCTTCCTGGGGATGGAGCGAGATCGTGCGGCCCCGGTTGGCTTTGGCTTGGATACATTGCGGGCGCAGCGGACAGGCGGCGCAGGTCTCGACCGGAAAGGCGAAAGATTGTCTGGGGTGCTTTTGCCATTCCTTGTCCAACCAAAACCCGGTCGGGATCAGGGTGGCCGTGGTGTGACCCGCCGGGCAGGTGCAGGTCATGGCCTCCAAATCAATCTGGAACTCGCTCTTATGGATCTGATCTTTGCGCCCAAGGTTGGGAACTTTAGCGATCAACTTCCGTTGGGCGTCGGCGAATTCCTGGCGGGTGTTGCCATCCCCATACGCACAGTCGCCCACCGTTTCATCCACTTCCAGCCTGGTGTTGTGCTCACTGGCTTCGGTCAAGGGCAGGGCGGGCGAGGCATCCGCCGCATTGCCCGGCAAAACCTCCACCGCCGTGATCAACTGGCTTTCGGCATCCACCGCAATGGCCGCTTTGTGCCCGTCAAAGCGTTTGGAGCTGCTCTTACGCCCGTGTCGCATTTCGGGGTCATGCACCGAAACGATCCGATCCCGGCTGACGCCTTCTTTCAGTTTGGCCGGTCCGTCAGTCAGGTCCACATCCTGGTCGATCAACTGTCCCAACAACTGACCGGCCGCAGCGATTTGCTGGCATTCAGGGTCTCCTTCCGCCAGGGTTGCCTGCACTTCTTGCGCTAATGCCATCAGGCGCTGGGCATCGACCACGATTCCTTGCAAGAACACCCGGCGGCTCTGCTCGTCATCCCAGTCTACCTGGGCATCCCCCTTGAGGCTCGACCCAAAGTAGCCCTGGAACGCATGTGCCTGCACCCAGGCTTCCAACTCTTGTTCCTGAGACGCCGCGAGCCCCCGGCACAACTGCTGGATGCCGTCCCCCAGCAGGTTGTAGGTGTCCTTCACCGCTCCCCGCCCCAAGATGTTGGTCGTGTCCAGGATTACCTTCAGCCGCCGAGCTTTCAAGTACCCCGACTGTTTGGCCAGCTCCAAGCTGCTCACAAACACCGACCGCATCTTCTCTTTCAGGATCAGTTGAGCCCGGAACAGCTGCAACGTGCTCTTGGCAAACGGGCGCTCATCCACTTCGATCCCCAAGGCCACTTTCCACCTCAGATCGTAGTCCGCCCGACCCTTGGCTTCTTCGTCCGAGACTTTATCATGTGTTTGCAGCAGCAGGGCGTTGGCTAGCAGGCTGGGCGCCACGCTGGGTCGCCCGTTGTCCGGACAGTAGATTTCGGCAAAGTCTTCGTCCCTGAACAGCTTACCGCGTTGGCTGGCCAGGAAGCCGTAGAAGCTGTCCCGACCCACAAAGTCCAGGTACTGGCTATCTGCCTCGAACAGACCGCGTTGGTGAGAACGTTTACCGAGCATGTTTCACTCCTTATCTGAGTCGTTGAGGAGTTTACTACCGATCCCCGAAAAACGCGAGCTTTTCGGCCAGACTTCTAGTGTTTAGTGGATGATCAGTGGTAAATATATTGCACTCTTAAGGCTGGTTGTAATGGTAATGGTAACTGTAGCAATGTTGGAATCCAGTGAACCATCATTAGCTTTATAAGTGAAGCTATCCGTACCAACGAAATCAGAATTAGGAATGTAATTA
>JAPLHX010000074.1 GCA_026389415.1 Coprothermobacterota bacterium
ATCTGAAGTGCCGTCAGCTCCGTTGGGGACACTTCCGGGTGGACTGCCACCAGGAAATCCACGTCGCTGTGGATGTCCCAATCCCCCAGCGCGAACGAACCCTGCAGGTAGGCGGCCAAGAAATGATCCTGCAAAATGGCCTGCAGACTGGTCACCAGTTCGTGCAGGACACCGTTCAACTCTGGATCGGCTGTCGGATTCATGATGATCATGCAGGCCACCCAACCGAGTGTCCGGCAGAAGTGGTCCTCATAGCGAGGAAAACAGGAGGCATTTATCTCCGATGGCGCCGGCTAGCATTTTGGCCAACGTTTCAACCACGTGATCGTCATTCCGGCAAGGTGGTCCTGGTGATCTTGATCACGATGCCAGACGCTGTGGGGTCGAGACAGCGCACAAATTCGGTCGTCACCCCGTCGGGATCGATCACTTTTTCATACGGGGTCCCGCGGTATTTCCAGGACAGCGTCCCGCCATGTTCAAGGGCGCGGATCACGCCGGTCAGACTATCCACCAGCCAGGGACACAATTCCCCCAGATCTTCCGGGTAGCGGAATTTCTGTCCTACCTGAAGCCTTCCATACATCCAGGCACAAATGCCTTCATTGGCAAAGTCCGGGGTTGTCCCATCGGTGCGGAGTTGCCCCCCGTTGCCTTCAAAAATCTCCAATTCAATCATGTAATTTTTCATCAGATCCTCCTCGGTGTGCTTTGGTGCAATCATACGCATGCAGCAACGCGGGCTACCTATCTCTCATTGTCTTATCCGACTGATAGGCGATCTCCAGCACGTTTTGGGATAAGAAGTTGGATTTCAAATAGTGCAGCGATTGCTTGCGGTCCAGACCGTCCTCATCCGTCGCCAAGATTTGCTCGCATTCGACCGCGATGTCTTGAATAATTCGTTCATAACGATAATACGCCAGCGCGCTTGGATCGATCAGCGTTTGGCCGTAGCCCAGGTAAAACAGGATTTCTTCCTCCTGCGCGGTACGGTCGTTACACCACTTGCAGCAATCAAGACATTGCCGGCATGGATATCGGAATGACACAAGACAAATTCCGGGGACTGGACCGTCAGCGCTGAAGCGAACCGTTCGGCGCGATCGACGAGATCATGAATCTGTTCACGCCGGGCCTGCAAGAAGGCAGCGAGTTCTGCTGCCGTAGAGTCGGCAAACGCTCCGTCGGCAACACGCCCAAGAATCGTCCTTAGGATCTCGCGCCACCGGGGAGAATAGGTTTCCTGCAGGATCCGTTTCGCCAACGATGGAGGCAACACCGCAGTGTGAATGCGTTTGAGAGCCGTGCCAAGCTCGACCCAGTGGCCATCCGACAGGTTGACCTGGTAACCATCATGGCCTTCCACAAAAGGGGTGAGGATCAACCTAAACGTCCCTACGCTTGCCCAAAGGCGCCCGGTCAGCGTTGCCATGGGAGCGATGATCTGCCCGATGCCGCAGTTGCGGAGAAACTTGGGTAACGCCACGGCAATCTCGTCAAAGTCGTCGCGTCTCAACTTCACGAAGTACGGCCGTTCGTCCGCCGCCACAACGCGATAGACGGCCGTATTCCGATCCGCTCCCAAGGGAAGGAAGGCGATGCGGACCGCAGTCAATCCGTATTCATCCCGCAGACAGGCGGTGACTTTCTCGTCTGGGAGATCCGGCTTTTCAAGCATGGAAAGATCAGCTTTCCAACTTCAAGAGGAACAAAGGGGTGTTGCTACGCCCTTGGTTCTGCGCCACGCCCTTGGTTCTGCGCCACGCCTGCATCAAGACGTGGCAAGTTCTCTCTCTTCCAGTTTCTACTATTCGCCGAAGGCGTCCCGCAGCTTCTGTTCTTCCTCTTTGGAAAGATTGGTGGAAACGAGCTCAAATCTGGGCAGCTGCTTAAAGGCCTCGATCACTTTGTCCTGGACGGCATTGCTTGTGAGTAGGAATAGGGCGGAGGTTCCCTGTGTGATCTTGGCGCGGATGTCCTTGACAAAACCTTCGCTGATGCCATAGTCCCTGAAGCCGGAGAACATGGCTCCCATCGCAGCACCTACCGCCATGCCGAGGAACGGCACGAAGAAGATCAGCCCGAAGAGCATTCCCCAGAAAGCTCCGCTCAGGGCGCCAGCGCCCGCCATGCTGACTAACTGGTGGGTCTTCGGTCGCCTGGTTCCGACCGGCCAGGTAACGATGGCCGCGTCATGCAGTTGAATGAGATTCTGCGTCTGTAATTCTTTCACCGTCTCCAAGGCCTTATCCGCGCCATCCGCGGTTTCAAACTTGAGAACCGACAACGTCGCCATGCTGCTTACCCTCCTTTAAATCAGTATTTTCCAAAACGGAGACCGGGGGTCGCCTTTCGTCCCTCGATGGACATGCCTCAACCATCATCGGGGACCGTAATCCCCCGCTTCCCTGCCGCAAAGTCTAGCATAGATCTCTGCCGGCGCGAGAGATTCTCAGAGATTCCTCAGGGATGTTGTTGAATTCTCTTTCTACAACTGATGTTGTCTTGGAGCGGAATGCCCCCGATCCGTTTTGCCCGGGGGGATTTCGCCGCCCGTTTCGGCGGGGAAGAGTTCGTTGTGTTGCTACCCGACACCCCGATCGCAGGGGCGCTGCTCATGGCCGAAAAGATCCGGGCGGCCGTCCGTTCCTTGGAGATCGATCACGGCGATTCGCAAGCGGATCGTTGCGTCACTTTGAGCCTGGGTGTATCACAGGTGATGCCGGCTGCCACGCTGACATCTGCCGCCCTGCTTCATGCGGCGGACATGGCCCTCTATCAGGCCAAAAAGCAGGGACGGAACCGAACGGTGCTGCAGACGATGGAGGCTTTCCCCCTGGAAACATCTCTAGAGGCCTAAGGCGGTCAGAGATTGCTGCGTTTGCTATTTGTAAAACGTTTAGGGACGTTGTTGAATTGTCAACTTGGCTCCCAACACGCTATGTGGGTGGATGGGCTGAGAGGCTTAAGCCCGCCACGTTACGAATCGCTCCCGTTTCACCAAGACTGGCTTCCCATTCCCGGCCTTTATCCAAGATAGATAGGGACTATTCTTGCATGAAATACTCCCGATCCGCATCGTAGAGAAAGATATCTCGCTTCTCGATGCCTCGCTCCATACCATGCTGGAGAAGTTCGGGTAGATCCAGCCTGTCGAGTCTTGGAATGGAATCAGCGCAAGAGCGTCTGCCTGAGTTAGTCAACAATTGAACAACGTCCCTTGGAATCCAAAGGAAGACATAGGTGCCGGCGAAGCCACAGAGTCTAGTTGCAAGTCCTATGGACGGAAGACTGGCACATCCGGCTCCGGATGTATGATTAGATCGATCGTGGGCAGCTTTTGTTGCACCGCCTTTTCGATCGCTTCGGTGATTGCGTGGACCGCGTTCAAATCCAACCCACCTTCCACCAGGACGTGGACATCCGCGAAACTGTGGGCGCCGGCATAGCGGACCCGGACTTGATGGCAGTTCATCACGCCAGGTACCGCTTCGACAATCTGGCGGATTTGATCGGCCACGCCCTTGGGAGCGGTATCGACCAGGGCCATCACGGTACGCTTACCTAATTGCAAACTGACATAGATCACGATCACCGCAACCACCAGCGCTGCCACTGCATCGGCCTGAAGCAGGAAATCCAGCGCAGGGAACTGGTTGGCCAACACTACGCCCAACAGACCTAGAATAACGACGCTGGAGCTCCAGACATCGGTGCTGAAATGCAGCCCATCGGCTTCCAGCGCTTGACTATTGTGCTTGCGGGCGACCCTGTAGAGCATCCGCGAGCGG
>JAPLHX010000275.1 GCA_026389415.1 Coprothermobacterota bacterium
TTTTTGCTCCGGGTGGGTCGGGCAGGGTCCTTCTTCTTGCTCGCGCCGTCTTCTTTTGGCTTGGATTGCGTTTTTGCACGTTTGACCCGTTTGGAGCTGGGTGGATACGTGTTTTCGAATTCGAACGTCACTTTGCCATCCTTCAGCACCAGGATGGCTCGGAAGGGTTTGCCTGCCTTGGATCGGAATCCAGCCAGGGGACCAATTCGACCCTCCCGAATCAAGGTCTCTGCTTCCCGCCGGCTGATGGTTCGTCCGGCAACCCGTTTCCAAATCGCGAACTTGCAGCCTTTTTCCCGCCAATTTGCGCAGGAAAATGCTTGACGAAATTCCTTGATATCGCCTTCACAAAGCGGGCAGGGTGCAAGAACAGCGTAAACCGCTTCCCGCATGGTTGCTGTGTTTTCGGTGGTTTTCACCTTCTCAACCACAGAGCGAGCCAGTTGCTCGATCTCGGTCATGAAGGTCTCGGCGGATAACTTGCCTTGTTCAATCAATACCAGGTCTTGTTCCCAATTTCCCGTCAGCTCCGGAGAAATGAGCTCGGGGATCGGAATCGCGGCGATGGACTTGATCAGTTCCATTCCTTTTGGTGTCGGTCGCAATGATTTGCCATCACGCTCCAAATACTCCACTTCGATCAAGCGTTCGATGATGGCCGCTCTAGTGGCCGCTGTTCCCAAACCGCGATCCTTCATGGCTTGCTTCAACGCCTCATCTTCCAGCAATTTTCCCGCTCCTTCCATCGCCGAAAGAAGGGTAGCATCGTTGTAACGGGGTGGCGGTTGCGTTTCTTTTTCCAACACGGTAGTGGAGAGGGTCAGTATTCTTTCTCCTAAAGATAGATCCGGCAGCAACTCCTCTTTGCTCGGTCGGTCGTATACCTTCAACCAACCAATCTCCAACAACTTTTTCCCTTCGGTACGGAAGGTTTCCTGCTCTACCTCGGTGACCAAACGGGTATTCTCCCAGCGAGCGGCCGAGTAGAAAGCGGACAGGAAACGACGAACCACCAAATCATAGACCCGCAGCTCGTCTGCAGCGAGCTTGGCCGGACCGGACCGGGTAGGTGTGGGGATGATGGCGTGATGATCCGTCACTTTGTTGTTATCGATGATCCGGGGTCCCAGCGGAAGTTTTGGTAGCGCCAAGACTTCCTGCACAAACGGATCCCATTCTCCGCCAGCCAGTGACCGGAGAATCTGGGGCAATGTGGCAATCATGTCTGAACTGAGAAACTGGCTATCCGTGCGCGGGTAGGTGATCAGCTTGTGTTCTTCGTACAAGCTCTGTGCCAGATCCAGAGTTCTCCGGGCGGAGTAGCCATGGCGACGGTTCATCTCCCGCTGCAGTTCGGCCAGGTCGAAGAGTAACGGAGGCAACTGTCGGCTTTCCTTCTTTTCCAACGAAGCGATGATGCCGGGCTTTCCCTCTACCTTTTTTTGGATTTCCTCAGCGGTTGATCGAGTGGAGAAACGCTCCGCCCCCTTCGTGAACCACTGTCCGCGGTACTCACCCACGGTGGATTGGAAGACGGCAAAAAGCTCAAAGTATGTTTCGACTATAAAACATTGAATTTCCTGTTCCCGCTGGACCAGGATCGCCAGGGTGGGCGTTTGCACTCGACCAATGGAGAGAAGGATGCCGAAACGACGGGTGAAGGCCCGAGTAGCGTTGATCCCCACCAGCCAGTCGCTTTCTGATCGGCATTTCGCCGCGCTGGCTAGCTTTTCCAATTCCTGACCCGGCCGTAAGTGACGGAATCCTTCCTGAATCGCGGTTTCGGTCATGGAAGAAAGCCAAAGTCGGCGGATCGGCAGTTTTGATCCCGCTTTCTCGTAGATATAACGAAAGATCAATTCGCCTTCACGCCCGGCGTCACAGGCATTAATCACTTCCCCTACTTCCTTGCTTTTCAACAGGGCACCGATGAACTTAAAGCGTGAATTTGTCTTAGGCAGCACCTTTAGCTGAAACTGCTCTGGAATAATGGGCAGACGTTCCAGCAGCCACATTTTGTACTTTTTATCGTAATCTTCCGGCTCGGCCAATGTCACCAGATGGCCAACGGCCCAGGTGACAATGATTTCGTCGCTTTCAAAGCTGTCCTTGTCCTGGCGGAAACCTCCCAGGCATTTGGCGATATCCCTGGCGACGCTCGGTTTTTCGGTAATGATTAATTGTTTCATGTTGGTAACTGTTGCATTCTATGCAAGCTCGATTGTTCGCACAAGTAGTCGAGATTGCCAGGCGAGATCCGATTTAGTACGATTGACCAAAGGAATTCGCTCGAAGGAGGTTTTACGACATGTCGAATAGTGGCATCGGAGAGTTTTTTGCCGGGATTTTTGTCGGCAGCATCATTGGTGCAGGTGTTGCCCTGCTATTGGCACCAAAGTCTGGTGCCGAAACTCGGGAATACCTCAAGGAGAAGTTGCTGGAGCTGAAGGAAAAACTTCCCGAACAGATCAAAGAGGAAGCCAAGCATCTGAAAGAAGAAGCCAAGGAGCTGATGCACAAGGGCAAGACGCTCTTGGAGGAGAAGAAGACAGAGCTCAAAGAGGGTTAAGCTGCCAGAGCTCAAAGAAGGTTAAGCTGCAGACTGCGGCATCCAAAACAGGCGGGGGTGATCCCTGCCTGTTTTATTGAAAAATGACTAGACGTGAACCGGGCGAGTGGGGAAACGAAGGATGGTAAATGTGAAAGGTGCTGCCTGGTTGGGCAAATTCTGTCAGAAACACTCCACTAGGTTCTCGATGGAAACCTTCCCAATTGTGCAGAATATAACCATCCCAATAGATGCCCCAGTGAGCCAAACCGCGATACACGGAATTGTCCAGCTTGATCAGGTCGCCATTGCGGAAGAATGAAACTTCGGTGGATTGTAAAAGCACTGTTCGCAAGTCCAAATCTGCCCTGACAAACGCTACCTGCAGGAACTGGAAGCATTCTTCTTTTTGATAGGTACTGACGATGGCCTGATCCCCGTTAGGCTGATCTTGAATCGTATGGAATACCGTTCGCAGCGATTGTAACAAAACTGAATCCTCGATCCTGTCCCGGATGCCGGAAGGATCGGCAGTGGCGGGAACGCGTCTCTCTATCAGCGCGATACTAGGATTGCTGTCATTTCCGCTAGCGGCAGCCATCATTTTTATCGAAGCCGCCATGACATCAGTCTGGGAACCAAAGATCAACGGCAATACGATCAGAATCACCAGTCCAATGCCGCGGGTCCTATCCCAAAAATACATGGCGCCAAGCATAGACTGATTGGGTAGGATTTGTCAAACTGGAACAGCTCTCTCTACAATGCAGGCATGAACCCCAAAGGCTGGAGGCTTGGAGTATGGAACTAAGAATCGTCGGCCAATCATTACCCCGAACGGATGCAACTGACAAAGTAAGCGGTCGCACGATCTATTCCGGAGATCTTATATTCCCGGAGATGCTGCATGCCAAAGTCCTTTTTTCCGCCCATCCCCATGCTCGTCTCCTATCGATCGATACCTCGATCGCCAAGCAATCTCCCGGCGTTGTGGCTGTGCTTACAGCAGCCGATGTTCCGTGCAACGAGTTTGGCATTTATCATTTCGATCAAAGGGTGCTGGCCCAGGACAAGGTGCGTTCCGTAGGCGACCCCGTCGCGCTGGTGATTGCAGAGACGGAAGACCAAGCCCAGCGGGCGCAAGACCAAATCACGGTTGATTATGAAATCCTCCCGGCGGTGTTTGACCCCGTCATCGCTCTGATGGAGGGGGCCCCTCTCGTGCACGAGGAAACGGGAAGCAATCTGCTCAAGTCTTTCCAGATCAGACTTGGCAACCTTAAGGAAGGATTCGCACAGTGCGACCTGATCGTAGAAGAGACGTTCCACACGCCTTTCAACGAGCACGCTTTCCTGCAACCGGAGGCCGGTGTTGGCCTGATCGACGACCAGGGAAGGGTCACGGTGTACGTGGGGGCGCAATGGATCTTCGACGACGTGCGGCAGATTGCGCATACGCTGCAACTGCCAAAAGAGAGGGTGCGAGAAGTGCTGATGCCTACGGGCGGCGCATTCGGTGGTCGGGAGGACATCTCCCTGCAGTGCCTGTTAGCTTTGGCTACTTATGCAACCCGCCGTCCTGTCAAAATGATCTATACGCGGGAGGAGTCCATTCGTGGGCACGGGAAGAGACACCCCTTTGCAATGCGGGGGAAGATCGGTGTCACGCGGGAGGGCAAGATCCATGCCATGGAAGTGGATCTGATCTCTGATGCCGGCGCTTATGCCTCGACCTCAATCGTCGTGTTAGAAAATGCCCTCTCCTATGCCGGCGGCCCCTACGACGTGCCCAACGTCTCCCTCTCCGGCCGCACCGCATACACCAACAATCTGCCCACGATGGCCATGCGCGGGTTCGGTTCCGCCCAGGTACCGATGCTCTACGAAGCCCTGATCGACGAAGCGGCCCGAAGGCTGGAAATGGATCCGATCACTTTCCGCATGAAAAATCTGTTGCAGGAAGGCTCCATCCTGCCTACAGGCAATGTGATCCCCCCGGGAGTCGGCATCAGGGAAACTCTGCGTCAAGCCGCTGCCGCCTGTGGATGGCAGGAGGAAAAAGGTCGTTGGATCCCATCCGAACGTCCTGCACCGCCTGTCGGCAAACTGTTTGGTCGGGGTGTTGCCACAGTTTATAAAAATGTCGGATATAGTTTCGGTTTCGACGACCAATCCGAAGTCTGGTTGGAAGCCGACGTCTTGCCCAGCGGGGAGGTCAAATCCTTGCAGGTGAAGGTAGGGGTTACCGATAGCGGTCAGGGATTGCAAAGCACTCTGATTCAAATTGCGGCGGAAGCGAGCGGGACCTTGCCGGAACGCGTCGTTTTTGTTCCTCCCGATACGGCGTCTACACCGGATGGTGGCTCCAATTCCGCTTCCCGCCAAACCTATGTCACGGGCAAAGCCATTCTGCAGGCCGGTCGAATACTGCGACAAAAGATCGAGAGCGGTGAGCGAGGACCGGTGTCGGCTCAGTACCATTACTACACGCAGCCCGTTCGCCCTACGACCCCCTATGGTTCGAACGGTCAATGCATACCGCACCACAGTTATGGATATGTCACCAATATTGTCGATCTGTTACTAAATCCCGCTACAGGCGAAGTGGAAATCCAACGAGTAATCTCGGCGCAGGACGTGGGCAAAGCGATCAACCCGCA
This sequence comes from Coprothermobacterota bacterium, assembly GCA_026389415.1. Lineage (GTDB taxonomy): Bacteria > Caldisericota > JANLFM01 > JANLFM01 > JANLFM01 > JAPLHX01. The sequence goes on from JAPLHX010000275.1 coordinate 5,209, forward strand.
AATCGTACTCGGCCAATTGAGTGGCGGTGTGGTAATGGGACAAGGGTTCGCCTTGCTTGAAGATTTTGTGCTGGACCAAGGACGGGTCAAAACACCCTCCCTTTCCACCTACATCATCCCGACCGTGAAAGACATTCCTGCCCATCTTTTCCCGATCTTGATCGAATCGATTCCGGAACCGGAAGGCCCTTTTGGCGCCAAGGGCTTGGGGGAGATGACCATGATCGGGGTAGCTCCGGCGATCCTGAACGCCATCCGCGATGCGATTGGTATCCGTCTCCACGCAATACCGGCTACCCCAGAGTCGATTCGCCAAGCGTTGCGGAGATCCTGATGCCAAAAAGCAGTCTGATTGGGCAATCACTGCTACGGGTAGACGGATTGGAGAAAGTGACCGGACAGACCCGCTTTGCCGCGGACCTCAAAGTACCTGGGTTGATCCACGGCCGTATGTTATTTTCCCGCTTTCCGCATGCTCGGATTTTGGGGATCGATTGCGCACAAGCGCAGGCTTTGCCGGGCGTGCATGCAGTGCTGACCGCCGCCGATCTGCCGAACCTGCGGCCATTTGGGATAGTTTTTGCTGACCAGGAGGTGATTGTCAGCCAAAAGGCGCGCTACCTGGGAGACGTGGTGGCGTTGGTGGCCGCGGAGTCTCCCGAAGCAGCGGAAGAAGCCCTCTCGCTGATTGAAGTCCAATACCAACCTCTGCCGGCTGTTTTTTCGCCGCAAGAAGCCTTGGCGGATTCGGCTCCCTTGATCCACGCGGAAAGGCCGAACAACATTGTCAACCACCACAAGGTGCGCAAGGGTGATGTCTCGCTCGGGTTTGCCCAAGCTGACATGATCCTGGAGCGGGAATATCGGACGCAATGGGTCGAGCATGCTTACCTCGAACTCGAGGCCGTGACTGCTGTATTCCACCACGACCAATTGGAACTGTTCGGATCGATCCAGAACCCATTTTCCACCCAGAGCATGGTAGCCTCAGCCCTTGGTCTTCCAAGCGAGCAAATCCGTGTGCGACAAACCCCGCTCGGCGGTTCATTTGGGGGCAAAGATGAGGTGATGTATTTGATGGCCGCGCGAGCTGCCTTGCTTGCGAAAGCGACGCAGCGTCCGGTCCGGATGCAGCACAGCCGCGAGGAATCTTTCCGCGAGAGCTATAAGCGACACCCCTATCAGATGCGCTACAAGGTCGGTGCTACCCGCGAAGGGCTGCTGACCGCCATGGAAATCGCCATTTTGGCCGATGCGGGAGCCTATGCCGCTTCTAGTACTTTTGTCACCTGGCGCTCGGTTGTGCACGCCGCCGGACCATACCGGGTGGAACATGTCAAGACCGACATTACTGCCGTGTATACCAACAACATCTACACCGGAGCGATGCGCGGATTCGGCACACCCCAGGTGATCTTTGCCGTGGAATCTTTGATGGATGAATTGGCGCAGGAGTTGAAATTACGGCCGGACGAGCTCCGTCGCCGCAACTTGCTTACAACAGGAACTGTCACCGCTACCGGGCAGTGTCTAAACGACCACCCGGTATCGTTGCGGGACGTGATGGATCGGGCACTGCAAAGCATCGATTACGCGCAGAAGATCAACGAGCCGGCCCAGACAGGAACCACCAAGCGCCGCGGCATTGGTTTTGCGATCTCCCACCGTGGTTGCAGTTTGGGCGCAGAAGGGGTGGACCGGGCGGAAGCCCGGCTTCGGTGGCAGCCCGATGGCACTGTCCTGCTGTCGATTGGTCTCTCCGATAATGGCGCCGGACTCAATACAGTATTGAGCCAGATCGTGGCGCAGGAGTTGGGGATTGGAACCGAGCAGGTTCGGATGGACGAACCTGACACGACGTTAGTACCCGATGCCGGGTCCACCGTCGCTTCCCGAGGCACTCTGATGGGTGGAAATGCCGTCAGGGAAGCGGCGATTCATCTTCGGGAGATGTTGTTGGTTTCTGCTTCGCAACTCCTTTCACTTCCGGCGGAACAACTCAGTTTTGTTGAGGGCAGGGTTTGCTCGAATCTGGATCCATCGCAGGTGGTTTCGCCGGCGGAAGTCGTCGATTGGCTGGCCTCATGCGGGAAGAGCTTGGAAGCTACCGGATCGTATGAAGCACCGACGGTAGACTGGCAGGAGGAAACGGGTCAAGGTCGAGCGTACTTTACTTATGTGTACGGCTGTCAGGCAGCGGAGGTCGAAGTGGATCTTTCCACCGGTCAGGTTCGCGTTCTCCATCTGGTTGCTGCGCACGAACTAGGCAGAGCGATCAATCCCGCAACCGCGAAGGGCCAGATCTATGGCGGCGTGGCGATGGGGTTGGGATACGGATTGCTGGAGGAGCTGGACCTGCACCAGGGCCAGGCTCGCTCCGACAATCTCGACCGCTATCTCTTGCCTACAACCTGTGACGTTCCGCAAGTTGTGACGCCGATTCTGATCGAGAATCCCGATCCGGCCGGCCCCTATGGCGCCAAAAGCCTGGGAGAACCGACTAATGAATTGACGGCGGCTGCCATTGCCAATGCCATCAGCCAAGCCACCGGTTTCCGTCTGCGCGAACTGCCATGCGATCTCATAAAAATCGTTTTGTTACGAACATTAAAGCCGGATTAGCCTTGTTCCGCGGGGACTTCCATGCCTAATTTCCGCCATTGTTCCACCGCAAAACGCAAGTGGGGGATCACAATAGAGCCTCCGACGACCAAAGATACGTTCCAAGCCTCCCACATCTCTTGATCGGTCACTTCCAACCGATGGCATTGAATCAAGTGATAGAGGATGCAATCGTTGCAGCGGAGGACCATCGAAGCCACCAACCCCAACAATTCCTTCGTCTGCGCAGGTAGCGCACCGGCCCGGTAAGCGGCAGAATCCAATTGGAAAAACCGCTTGATTTCCAGCGGGCTTGTCTCCAGGATGATGCCGTTCATTTTTTGGCGATAACTCTGAAACTGGTCAATGTTCATAGTCCCTCCGTTTCGTATATCCGCCTAGCCGTTTCCAGCGTGTCGATCTCCCCGGAAGCCTTGTCCTGGCGGATTCGTTTGATCCGGGGGAAACGGAGCGCAAACCCGCTATCGTGCCGATTACTCTTTTGGATCTGGTTGAAAGCTACTTCAATCACCACTTCCGGTTGCACAGTAATCCGCCAGCCTTCATCTCGAATCTTATGGGCAAGAAACCAAATTGTCATCTGCCCAATCTCTTGATCCGTTAAACCGGAGTACGCCTTGCCGATGATCCGTAATTGGTTTTGCTCGTCGCGCACAGCGAAAACAACATCGGATAGTAAACCGGCTCGTTTACCGTGACCCCACTCTGCTGCTACGACGATGCAATCCAAGGTGGTCAGTTCTTTTTTGTACTTCAGCCATTGCTTTCCCCGTTTTCCTGGGGTGTAGATAGAAGTGGGCTCCTTCAAGACAAGACCCTCATTGCCGCGGTTGCGCGATGCCCGGAATGCGCTTTCTACTTCTTCGGCATTTTCCACTAGGACCTGATTCGCCCGTTGGATGGATGGGGGAAGGATCAATTGCTCAAGCAAAGCGCGGCGTTGCCGTAAGGGGTGATCGAGCAGACTGGTTCCTTCGAAATAGAGCAAGTCAAAAGCAAAAAAGGTAACCGGGATCTCCTGCCGCATTTTATCCGCATCAAGCCGGTGCAGCCGCTGCTGGAGAAGGGCAAAGGGCTGGATCCCGTCTTGGTAAGCCACGATCTCCCCGTCGAGGATGCAGGAATAGGGACATTGAACCGCCGCTTCCTCCAACTCTGGAAAATGCCGGCCGATCGGTTCCAGATTTCGGGA
>JAPLHX010000014.1 GCA_026389415.1 Coprothermobacterota bacterium
ATCCATCCGGGGGCAAAGCGCGACTGGGAAGCCCGCCCGACGCAGGGCAGCCGCCATCCAACGCAAGCGGTCGCTGATCCGGCCGTCAATTTCACCTAGGGTGGTGGGCTGAAACCAGCCCGGCAACATCGTGTATGAAACGACTCCGTCCTGGCGTCCGCCGCCAGCTCCGGCGAAACCCAACAGGGCCCGCGATCCCAACTGGGCCTCGATCGCAGCGGTCCCCGCCGCGTTGTTGGTCATAATCAGCACGTTCGGAATGCCAGTGGGCTCGATTTCCACCAGAGCCGCTTCCAGCTGCTCCCGACGGACAAGAACGATGGCCCAGTCGAAAGCTAGGGTGGGGGTCAGCCGATCCAACGCGGGCAGTCGGACTTCGATCCGGGCGCGACGTCCGTCCCGCTGCAACAATGCGCCGCGGGCGCGTAACTCCGCCAGGCGTTGGCCGCGGGCCAGCACGGTCACGTCGTAACCGGCCTGGTAAAGGCGAGCCGCATACAGCGTGCCCAACACACTTTGTCGTTTTGTTACAACCGGCGCAAAGCTGCGATGGGAAAGGGGTACGCCTCCCCCTGGTTTCCTCCAATTACATGGTATGCCGTAAACGAACGACCAACGAAACTGCACATTTCCACGAGATCCAACCCCGAGTGGAAGACCGGGTGAAAGAGAAGCTGGACCAGCTCTGGAACGAGGGGATCGGAGGTTCCGACTTCTTCATCTCTGCGATCGGTCCGGCTCTGGAGATTTTAAGTCGTTACGCCAAAGAAGAGCGGTTTAGCGGCGAAGAGGTCGCCGCGAAGGACCGGCTGGAACTCGTGCGCAAGACGGTCAGTGACTATGTCCTGTCGCGCATCCTGCATTCGGGAGAACTGGAGGCAATCGATCCCCTCACCCGCTTCTACGTGCTCTGGCGCTGGACCTACAACGAGCTGGCGGTGCCCTTCGATGAGGCGAGCGAGTTGGCCGCTGTCGTGGGGGTGGTGCTGACCGACTACTGGAAGCCGGGCGGGATTGTACGCAAGGAGAAGGAAAACTTGCGCCTGCTGGGTCCCAAGGAGCGTGACGCTTCGCTCCTAAAACAGGAGCGCTTCGAAACAATCGCCGACGGACTACAGGTCTGCTTGGTGCTGTGGGAAAAGGGCGAGCGCAAGAGGATCAGCGAGATCGTGGTAGCCCACGGCTGGCAGAGTAGTCATCCCTTCTGGCTGGTGGCCCAGGCTTTGGCCGAAGTGCTGCCGGCGGGCGATAAGAAGAAACAGTTGCTGCAGGGCTTCCTCTGCGGCCGGGAATCGTTCAGCAAGTCGGAGGATGACGCTCGGTAAATAGGTTTATTCGATCAAAAGGAAGCGTGATGGTGGCACGACCAGCTTAGTGGCAGGTGGCAACTCCTCACAAGGACATGCGGGAGAAGTCGTTCTCCAAGGCAGTGCTCGCCGCGGACCTGGACGATATGCTGCGGGAAAACGCACTAGTGGAAAACCGGGACCCCCGCTTTTTCTTACAAGACGTGCCTTGCGATGGGATTGAAGGGCTTGCTGGCCCCAAACCCTCACATGGCTCCTTCTTTTGGAGTGGAACCATCGACAGCTTTCCCTGATTCCCGCGTATCTCCCAAGAGTCGCCCTCCCCCGGCGATACAGATCGAGCGATTGGCATCCATCGCCAAACGCTCGTTTTTTTCAACCGGTTGGGAAGTCATAGACCCTGCCCAAGCTCTTCGGGGGATGTTCTCATGTTTGATGGTGCTGTGAAAAACTCTATTCATTTGACTTTCGTTTGCCGTTTTGTTACAACCGGCGCAAAGCTGCGATGGGAAAGGAGTACGCCTCCCCCTGGCCGCAGAGAGGGGGTTACGTCGGTGCAAGGCCCCCGGCAATGCGAGGCGGAAGTCGTTCCCGGAGCCGGCCGCTGAAGAGGGAGTAGGCGGTCCCGCCGGCACGCGTTATCGGCCCAACAAGCCCGGTGTAGCCGGGGAATGAAGGTGGTACCACGGAACCTCCGTCCTTTGACGCGGAGGTTTTTTTGTTTTCTTACGGCATTCGGAGGAGAAAAAATGGAACTGGCAACAGCGTACGAACCAAAATCGGTGGAAGAACGGATCACCCGCTTCTGGCTGGACGGCGGTTACTTCCACGTGGAAATCGATCCCCAAAAGACGCCGGCGGTGATCTCGATGCCCCCTCCGAATGTCTACGGCTCGCTGCACATGGGACACGGCTTCAACCTGTCTCTGCAGGATCTGCTGGTCCGCTGGTGGCGGATGCAAGGGTTGAACGCATTGTGGGTGCCCGGCCTGGACCACGCCGGGCTGGCCTTCCAGAACGCAGTGGAAAAGCAACTGCAGAAGGAGGGGTTTTCCCGTTTCGAGTTGGGGCGGGAGAAGTTCCTGCAGCGCTGTTGGCAGTGGAAGGACGAGCAGGCGGCCTACGTGATCCAGCAGTTGCACCGGATGGGGGTTTCGGCGGACTGGGAACGGCTGCGCTTCACCTTGGATGAAGGCTATCAGAAAGCGGTGCGCCACCAGTTCGTTTCCCTGTTTGGGCAGGACCTGGTCTACCGCGGCACCCGCATCATCAACTGGTATCCCAGTTGCTTGACCGCCCTGGCTGACATCGAGGTGGAACACGAGGAGGAACCCGGCTGGTTGTGGTTCGTCCGCTACCCGTTGACGACGGGAGAGGGGTGGATCACCGTGGCCACCACCCGGCCGGAGACGATGCTGGGGGATACCGGCGTGGCCGTGCATCCCCAGGACGAGCGGTACCGGGGTTTGGTCGGAAAAACGGTGCGGCTGCCGGTCCTGGAGCGGGAGATCCCGATCGTGGCCGACGAGGCGGTGGACCCCGCGTTCGGTACCGGCGCGGTCAAGGTGACGCCGGCGCACGACCCCACCGACTACGAGATCGGCCAGCGGCACGGGCTACCTTCCGTCCTGGTGATCGCCGACGATGGTCGGATGAACGAAAACGCCGGACCGTTCCACGGGCAGGACCGCACCGTCGCCCGAACCGGGGTCGTGGACCGGTTGCAGTCAGAGGGCCTGTTGGAAAAGACCGTCCCCTACTCCCACGCCATCGGCCAGTGTTACCGTTGCCACTCTGCCATCGAGCCAATCCTGTCCACCCAGTGGTTCGCCCGGATGAAGCCGATGGCCCAGCTTGCGATCGAGGCCGTACAGCGCGGCGAGGTGAAATTCGTACCGGCTCGCTGGACCAAGGTCTACCTCGATTGGATGGAGAACATCCGCGACTGGTGCATCTCCCGCCAGGTCTGGTGGGGGCACCGAATCCCGGTCTGGACGTGCCAGGCTTGCGGGACCATGTTCGCCGCCGAGGAAGATCCCGCCCGCTGCCAACACTGTGGTTCCGACCAGATCGAGCAGGATCCGGACGTGTTCGACACCTGGTTCTCCTCCAACCTGTGGCCCTTCGCCATCCTGGGCTGGCCGGCAGAAACGGCGGAGCTCGAGGCCTTTTTCCCCAACACAGTGCTCTCCACCGGCTACGACATTATCTTCTTCTGGGTGGCGCGGATGATCATGGCCGCTTTACACTTCCGCGGGCAGGCTCCCTTCCCCACCGTCTACATCCACGGGTTGATTCGGGACGGCAAGGGTCGAAAGATGTCGCGTTCCCTGGGGAACGTGATCGACCCGATGGAGAAGACCGAGCACTACGGCACCGACGCCTTCCGCTTCGCCATGGCCGCCGCGGCCACCTTGGGCGGGCAGGACATCCCGATCGGCGAGGAGCGTTTCGAGCGAGGGCGCAACTTCACCAACAAGTTGTGGAATGCCTCCCGCTTTCTGCTCTTAAACCTGGAAGGCTACAACCCGGCCGCCGGCCACGCTGACGGAATGCCCCATCGCTGGATCCGCTCCCGTCTGACGCGGGTGATCCGGGAAACCAGCCAAGCCCTGGCCGACTTCAATTTCGGGGAGGCCACCCGCCTGCTGGAAGAGTTTTTCTGGAGCGAATTCTGTGACTGGTACGTGGAGATGTGCAAGCCGGATTTGATCCCTGGAGGCGCGCAGCGCGCCCAAACCCAATACACCTTGCACTGGGTATTGGAAACGATCCTGCGCCTGCTGCATCCGATCGTACCCTTCATCAGCGAGGAGCTTTGGCAGAAGCTGCCCGGTCGGACGGGGCTGGCGCTGATCG